>DATGNI010000001.1:0-3735 GCA_035306825.1 Azoarcus sp.
TCGATCTTGTTCAACACGATCATCTGGCCGCGTCCGCTGCCGCGGCCGACCGAAACGCACTCCTTCCACACGGCAAGATCGCTGCGTGTCACGCCCGTGTCCGCCGCCAGCACAAACACCACCGCATGGGCGTTGGGCAGCGTCGTCAGCGTCAGTTCAGGCTCGACACCCATCGCATTCAGACCCGGCGTATCGAGCACCACCAACCCTTTTTGGAGCAACGGATGCGGAAAATGAATGATGGCATGACGCCAACGCGAAATCTCGACCTTGCCGTCCGCATCCGGCTTGAGCGCGCTGTCATCGTGAGCATCGACCCGGAAGCCCAGCTCTTCCGCTTCTTCCTGCGTCACGCGCAGGGTTTCGCTGACGCGCGCAAACGCCTCCACGAGGCGTTCGCTCGAGGAGGGATCCAACGGCTCGATCAACCACCGCTCTTTTTGCGCACGCAACACGGACAGAGTTTCCTCTGTCGCACGGCTCTGGATCGGCAGAAGACGAATTTCAGGGTGCGCCCCGTGCGGCCAGCACAGTTCAGTGGGACACATCGTGGTGCGCCCGGCACTGGAGGGCAGCAGGCGTCCGCCCAAATCGGCAAAAAAAATCGCATTGATCAATTCGGACTTGCCACGCGAGAATTCCGCCACGAAAGCCACCGTCATCCGCTCTTCAGCCAGGCGCTCGAGGAGGTGGGCGAGCCGCAAGTCTGTGCGCGCGTCATCCACATCATTGCTTACAAGCCAGAAACGCAGCCGCTCAACCGCCGCGGCACTGCGCTCACGCCAACTGTCATGGAATGAAAAATCATGAATCAGGCTGCTCATCGGGCGCCTCCTCGGGTTCACGCGCTCATTATGCAGCGAGAATAACCCTATTCCCCGATAAATCTATTGTCCGCGTGAAAAGAGTGCATACAGATCGCTGAGTTCACATGCTGAGTCGATCAGTCCCTACGCGGTTGGCAGCGCGGACACCAGAACGTTGAACGCTGTCCAATAATTGTCCGGCGAATCGTGCGATCGCACACCCGGCAGGGCTCGCCTTCCCGCCCATACACAAAATACTGCTGCTGGAAATAACCGGCTCGCCCGTCCCCTCCAACGAAGTCCCGCAGCGTGCTGCCGCCCGCCTCAATCGCCGCAGTCAACGTTGCGCGAATCGCCTCCGCCAGCCGCTCGCAACGCTGACGCCCCAACCGCCCAGCCGGTGTCAGCGGATGAATACGGGCCCGAAACAGGCTTTCTGAAGCATAGATATTTCCCACGCCCACCAACCGGCGACCATCCATCAACGCGAGCTTTATCGCGGCCTTAACGCCGCGTGTGGACGCAAACAGCCACTCGCCATCAAACCGCTCTTCCAACGGCTCACAGCCCAATTTCGCAAGCAACGGATGATTCGCCGGATCCCCCGGATGCCACACCACCAATCCAAACCGACGCGGATCGCGCATCCGTAATACATGCTCCCCGAACACCAGGTCGACGTGATCATGCGCACCCGGCGCCTCTTCCACAGGCACGATGCGCAAACTGCCCGACATGCCCAAATGCACGATCACCGTCCCGTTAGCGAAGCGCAACAATAAATACTTAGCACGCCGTTCCACGGCTTCCAGGCGTCGCCCGACAATATGTTCGTGCAAATCAGTCGGTACCGGCAGCCGCATCCGCCCGTTGCGCACCACGCAACCACTGGCAAAACGACCGGTCAACAGCGGACCAATGCCCCGCCGGGTGGTTTCGACTTCAGGTAATTCAGGCATGCTTCTCCTCACAAACGCTCAGACGCCCCGAAACGTCCAGCAAACACCACACGACCATGGGCACGTGCTTGCCGGCACGCCGCGAACTGCATACCATCAACGGATATCGCAGTCCGAGCGCAGCGCACCACCTCGACGAGACCGGAACACCGGCCACAGGATCACCCAGAATTATGACCTACAAACTGCCCCCGCTCGCCGCCATTGCGCTTTGTTGCGGACTGCTCTCCGCACCGCTTGGCACCGTGGCCGCAGCAGGCGACGAACCTCAACCGGAAGCACAGACTGAACGGTTGCCAGCGCCACTGCCGGCGCAGACACTGACGTCCGACACCCTCTTTTTGCTATTGCTGGGCGAAATCGCCGGAGGACGCGGCGAACTCTACACCTCCGTGGAAGCCTATCTGCTTGCCGCCCGCCAGACGCGAGATCCGCGTATTGCCCAGCGCGCCACCGAAATCGCGCTGTATGCTCGCGAGCTGGACGCCGCCACCTCAGCCGCGCGCATCTGGCTGGACAGCGCCCCGCAGTCGGATGAGGCGCGTCGCATGCTCGCCAGCATTCTGGCCACGCGCGGCGGGCAGTTAAACGAAGTACAGATCGAGCTCGCCCGTATTCTGGCCAATTCCGACGGCGAACGCCTCGAACAGAACCTGCTCGGCCTCAACCGTGCGCTCGCACCCTTGCCCGACAAAAGCCTGGCTCACGAAGTCATTGTGCGCTTGACCGAGCCGTACGAAGAACACCCTGCGGCCTGGCTGGCACGCGCTCAGGCCACGGCCGCCGACAGCGACCCCTACGGCGCGTTGCTTGCCGTGAACGAGGCCATTGTTCATCGCCCCGGCTGGGAACCGGCAGTGGTCTTCAAGGCCCAGCTGCTGGCTCAAACCGAACAACTCGAAGCCGCGCTCGAATTGCTCGACACCCATCTGAACGAACATCCCGGACACCAACGCGTTCGGTTGACGTATGCCCGGGCGCTTGTCACGGCAGGCGAACTTTCCTCCGCTCTGGTCGAGTTCAAGCAGTTACTCACCCTGCATCCGGAGGACGCCGATCTGATGTACGCAGTTGCGTTGATCTCTTCTGAAATGGGCGACTATGAGCTGGCTGCGGTCCAGTTCGAGCGGGCGCTGGAAGTCGGCCATCCGGAAGCGGACGCGATCACCTTCAATCTTGGGCGTATCTACGAACAACTTGAGGAAAGCGGCGAAGCGCTCGACTGGTATTACCGCGTCGGCGACGGCCCACATCATGTCGATGCACGGATTCGCATTGCGCACGTCCTCGCCTCCACCGGCGCTCTCTCGGCCGCGCGCGCGCATCTGCGGGAGACCGCTCGCAACGCCGAAGCCGAAGACGCCCGCCGTCTGGTATTGACAGAAGCCATGTTGTTGCGTGAAGCGGGGATGGAAGACGAGGCGCTCGAGCGTGTGGAAGAAATCCTTGCCCAGCACCCGGATGATCCGGATCTGCTGTACGAGGCCGCCATGTTGGCCGAACGGCTCGAACGACTCGACCGGATGGAACAGCGCTTGCGCCAGCTGATTGAGCTCGAACCGGATCACGCGCACGCCTACAACGCGTTGGGTTACGCCCTTGCCGACCGAGGCATGCGCCTTGACGAAGCCGAAGAGCTGATCGCGCACGCGCTTGAACTCGCCCCGCACGACCCCTACATTCTTGACAGCATGGGGTGGATTCGCTTCCGGCGCGACGACCCGGAAGGTGCCCTGCTGCATCTGGAAGAGGCGTACGAACAGCGCCAGGATCCCGAAATTGCCGCCCATCTCGGCGAAGTGCTGTGGACCCTGAATCGCCGCGAAGATGCCAACCAGATATGGAACGAAGCCCTGCAAAAGGCCCCTGACAACGCCACCCTCGACGAGACCGTCAAACGTCTTCGCGGTCAATAATGATGCGCCCTGTTTTTCCCCGCGCACTCTTGTGCGCCAGTCTCCTGCTTGCCG
>DATGNI010000002.1:0-3092 GCA_035306825.1 Azoarcus sp.
ACCAACTGGCACATGCCGGGCGGGCCCGGTGTGCGGGTCGATTCGCACGTCTATGACGGCTATACCATCCCGCCGCACTATGACTCGATGATCGGCAAGCTCATCACCTACGGCGATACGCGCGACCAAGCCATCCGCCGCATGCACATTGCCCTGTCCGAGATCGTGATCGAAGGCATCCGCAGCAACGTTGCGCTGCACCAGGATCTGATGCTCGATGCGCGCTTCATCGAAGGCGGCACCAGCATCCACTATCTTGAACACCGGCTGGCCAACCGCAACGACATGAAAAACGGCTGAACCCGGATGTGGATATCGGTCACGCTGCACGCCGAGGCCGAACAGGCCGAAGCCCTGTCTGAAGCCTTGATGGAGGTCGGCGCACTGTCGGTCTCCATCGAGGATGCCGACGCCGGCACCGACGCCGAGCAGCCGCAGTTCGGCGAACCCGGCCATTTGCCCTCTTCGCTGTGGGCGCACAGCCGCGTCGTTGCACTCTTCGATGCCGACGCAGCGCTTGAACCCGCACTCACCGAGGCGGCCATGTCGGTCGGGCTGGAACAGTTACCGCCATACACTTGCGAGAAAATCGCCGAACAGAACTGGGTGCAGCTCACGCAAAGCCAGTTCGACCCGATCCACATTACCGACCGTCTGTGGATCGTACCGTCCTGGCATGAGGCCCCGGACGAGCGCGCCATCAACATCGTGCTCGATCCGGGCATGGCCTTTGGCACCGGTTCGCACCCCACCACGCGGCTGTGTCTCGAATGGCTGTGCGACACGGTCACGCCTGACGCAACGGTTCTCGATTACGGCTGTGGTTCAGGCATTCTCGGCATCGCCGCGGCGAAACTCGGCGCCTCCGACGTTCTCGGTATTGACATCGACGACAAGGCGCTCGACGCCGCTCAAGACAATGCCGAACGCAACCACGTCAGCATGCGCTTGATGCACTCACGCGAGCCGCTCGACGGGCAGTTCGACGTGGTGGTGGCCAACATTCTCACCAATCCTCTGCGCATGCTTGCGCCCTTGCTCGCCGCCCGCGTCGCAAAGGGTGGCCACATCGCATTGTCCGGCGTACTTGCCGAACAGGCTGATGACGTCATCGCCGCCTACGCCCCGCATATCGCCCTCGAAGTAGGCGCAACGCATGAAGGCTGGGCGCGCCTGCAGGGACGCCGTCCGGACAAGCCATGACGCTCGCGCGCTGTCCAGCCTGCCACACCACTTTCCGCATCGCGCCGGAACAGCTTGATCGGCGTGACGGACGGGTACGTTGCGGAAAATGCTTCCATCCCTTTAATGCCCGAGAGCATGCGCTCGAGTCTGTCCGACCGGCTGACGTCACTCCCGCGCCGGATTCCCGCCCTTCGTCGCGCCCTGCTTCGCGCATGACTTCATCCGGCCTGGATGAAACACCGCCTGACGATGCCTTCACCTTGCTGCCGCCGGATTCGAGCTTCTTTCAGGCCGTCGTCGAGGCGCAGCGCCGGAAGGGTTCAAGCGACCACGTTCCGGCAGAACCTGAGCGTGCAGCCCCTGAACAGCCGACGCTGACCGACGCAGCCTCACAGCCCCCAACCGCGCGCGCGTCCCATCCTTTTTTCGAGGCCGACGGCCCCGACGCCTGGCTGAGTGAACCGCTTCGCAGCCTCCCCAAAGAAACCCCGCCAGAGATCCCCCCTGCGGAGCTGGAAGACACCATCCTTCCCGAGGTTTTTCATCATCGCCGCGAAGAACCCGCGCAGCGACGCCCGGGCTTCAGCATTGCGGATGAAGACGACCTGCATCATGCCTCTTTGCAGGAGCCCGCGCCGGACACCGCGCCCGTCACGCATCCGCAAGAAATGGGGGAAGAAAACGAAGAAGACGACGATCTCGAAGCCTGGCGGGACGAGGTGTATCGCCCGGCCGCGCCGCGCGAACGCCGGCGCGGCCTGTGGGCGCTCGGGCTCGGCGTGCTGCTCGGCGTTTTCGTCGCTCAGGCCGGGTACATTTACCGCGAACCGCTCACCCGCGCCGCGCCGCAACTGCGGCCGCTTTTCCTCGCGGTCTGCGCACAGCTCAATTGTGAAGTGCCACTGCCGCGGGTGGCCGATGCGCTTGCAATCGTGCGCTCACACCTTGAACGTCAGCCGGACACCCTGCGCGGGTATCAGCTGTTCGCCACAATTCGCAATTCAGCATCGTACCCGCAGGAATATCCTCACCTGGAACTGACCCTGCGCGACAAAAACGACCAGCCTCTGGCCCGGCGCGTTTTTTCACCCCAGGAATGGGCGCCTGAAGAGCGGAACCGCGCGGAAGGCATGCAGGCCGAGGAACACATCAATCTTTCATTGCCGTTTTCCACCGACCCGCGCGCCGAGCCCGTGGGATACCGCATCACGGTGTTCTATCCATAAGAAACACTGACCCGCGCGCGGCTCTCCGGATCGCGGGCTCCGGTCATGCGGCATGCGTTGAATGCGTCCAACGCATGACCGAAGGCTACGCCATTATCGGGAAACGCGTGAGCGCGCTCCATCACGCAACACCCGTACGCGTTCGCCCGGGCGGAAATTCTCGCCTTCATCCGCCTGCACCACGGCAATGTAGCGCCCGCTCTCAAGCCTCACGGTCACCTCGATGCCCGCTTGGCGCGTAATGCCTTCTTCCACCGCCGAGCCGGCCATGCCGCCCGCGACTGCGCCCAGCACGCCCGCAATTATCTGTCCGCTGCCTCCGCCGATGCGGCTGCCGCCCACCCCGCCGATCACCGCGCCGGTCGCCGAGCCAATCGGCGTCTTGGTGCCTTCCAGTTGCACCGCGCGCACGCTATCGACCACGCCAAACTCGATATTCATCGCACGGCGTGCTTCAGAGCGCTGATAATCCCCGCTCCCCAGTCCCGCCGCGCAGCCACCCAGCACCAGCGCACCCACTGCCAGTGCCACCGTTGCCCAACGCATCATCACCGTGTTCATCCCCACAGATCCTCATCAAAAGCTTGTTTGTACACGCGCGCAATGTCTTCACGCGTCGGCTTGTGGTTTTGCCCCCCGCGCGAGACCACCTTCAGCGCGCCCATGACCGAGGCTAAACGG
>DATGNI010000003.1:0-33990 GCA_035306825.1 Azoarcus sp.
CCGTCAGCGTCTCCCGCCAGTTTCAGGTCAAGCGCGATGCTGCCGTCGGGGGCCGCGCCGTGCAGTTTTGCCGGATCGAGGCCGGACAGGCGACCGGCCAAATCGAAACGCATCCCTTCCGTCTCGGTGGCGTACGCCGCCCGACCCGCTCCAGCGAAACGCGCATCACCGCGCAAGTTGATTTCGAGTTGCTCAAGATCGACCGCATCCAGAGAGGCATCCAGCTGCGCCACGAGCGATTCGAACGGCAGCAAACCGGCGTCGAGCGTACCGGAACGGGCGTTGTGTACTTTCAACGTGCCGCCCAGACGCTGATGCACTGCGTCGCCGGCGAACTCGGCGGCAAGATTCAAGTTTGCCGCCGGCGCGCCTTCCACGAATGCAGCCGGATCCAATTCGTCCAGCCGGGCGGACAGCGTGATCAACGGCATGTCTTCGAAAGGCGCCAATACGCTATGAACGTCACCCGTCATGCTCGCGCCTTCGGCCGCCAGATCCACTTCGAGGCGTGCCAGCGTGCCGCCAACGTCATACGTCAGCTCAATGTCGTGCCCTTGCTGCTGCGTACGGACCCATCCGTTCGCGGCCACCGGATGCGGGCTGCTGCGCGTGTCAACCGAAGCGGCGAGTTGCACCGTGCCCCATGGCGTCGTCAGACCCAGCGCATCGATGCGTTGTACGCGGTTCTCACCTGAAAGCCGGGCATCAAAATCAGAGAAAATGAGCGGGTCGCGCGCATCAGCCGCGTCCCACCGAAGCACAGCAATGCTGCCGACCTGCAGCGTTCCGGTCACAGTCACCGGCAGGGGAATTTCCGGCAAGGCCAGCGGTTCGGAAGGCGTTTCCTCTTCCGACGGACGGCTCGCAACGGTGATCATCTCGGCGGTCCCAACCACCCCGTCGAGCTTGCGCCCAAACAAGGCGCTCGGTCGCCAGTCGATATGCAGATGCTGGATGTTGAGGCGTAAATTCGGCGTGACGACGCGCACCTCTTCCACGTCCAGCGGTCCGGCCAGGCGGCCGGACAAACCCTTCACCGTGACAAGGTCGTCGACCAAAGACAGCGCCGCACGCGTACCCGACTCGCTCGCCAGTACCCAGGCAAGCCCCGCGCACAGCACCAACAACAGTGCGACGAACCCAAATACGACATACCGCAGAGCCTTACGCAACCTCGACGCTCCTGCGCTGGTCATGCGTTGAACAACGCCTCCAGCGCAGCGCCGGGTTCATCCGCGCGCATGAACGCTTCGCCGACAAGAAAGGCGTGCACATCGTGCTCTCGCATTCTGCGCACATCCGATGGCGCAAGAATGCCTGATTCAGTCACCACGATCCGGTCGTCCGGAATCCGCACGAGCAGGTCCAGGGTGGTCTGCAGACTCACCTCGAACGTGCGCAGATTGCGATTGTTGATGCCCACCAGCGGCGTATTCAGCTGCAAGGCCAACTCAAGCTCTGGCTCATCATGCACTTCCACCAGCACGGCCATGCCGAATGCTTGCGCGAGCGATTCAAATTCACGCATTTCTTCAAGGCTCAGTGCTGCGGCGATCAGCAAAATCGCATCCGCCCCCATCACTCGGGCCTCAAAAACCTGCCACGGATCAACGATGAAATCCTTGCGCAACACCGGCAACTCGCACGCAGCGCGAGCCTCTTGAAGGTAGGCCGGCGACCCTTGGAAGAAATCCCGATCCGTCAGCACCGACAGACACGCCGCACCGTGAGCCGCGTAATCCGCCGCAATTTCCGCGGGGCGAAAATCTGCGCGAATCACGCCTCTGGACGGACTGGCCTTCTTGATTTCAGCAATTACCGCCGCTTTGCCCGCAGTGATCTTGCCGCGCATTGCGGCGACGAAATCACGCGGCACACCGGCCGTTTCCGCTTGTCGCTGGCGCTCCGTCAAGGAGATTTGCTGTTTCCCACGCGCAACTTCTTCACGCTTGACCGTGAGGATGCGCTCAAGAATATCGCTCATGCCGCCTTCCCGCACGATTGAGTAAAGCTGATGAATTCATCGAGTTTGGCGCGTGCCGCGCCGCTGGCGAGCACCTCTTTCGCCCGCACGATGCCGGCCGGAATATCATCCACAAGGTTGGCGGTATACAGCGCCACGCCCGCGTTGAACACAACGATATCGCGCGCCGGGCCATCCTTGTTTTCCAGCGCCCCCAGCAACATTGCGCGCGAGGCATCGGCATCCTTCACGCGGAGATTGCGCGTGCCGGCCATCGCGAGGCCAAAGTCTTCAGGATGGATTTCGTATTCGGTAATCTTTCCATCCTTCAATTCGCCCACCAGGGTCGAAGCGCCCAGACTGACCTCATCCATACCGTCCATGCCATGCACCACCAGCACATGATTGGCGCCAAGCTGCTCCATCACACGCACTTGAATGCCCACCAGGTCAGGATGAAAAACGCCCATCAACGTATTCTGGGCACCGGCCGGATTGGTCAGCGGGCCCAGGATGTTGAAAATCGTCCGCACGCCCATTTCACGGCGTACCGATGCAACGTTCTTCATGGCGCTGTGGTGGTTGGGCGCGAACATGAACCCCACGCCCGTCCTCTCAATGCTCTCCGCAACCCCTTCAGGCGAGAGCATGATGTTGGCTCCCAACGCCTCCAGCACATCTGCCGCGCCGGATTTGGACGACACGCTGCGCCCACCGTGTTTTGCCACACGCGCACCCGCCGCGGCAGCCACGAAAATTGTGGCGGTTGAAATATTGAAGGTCTGCGCGCCATCTCCGCCTGTGCCGACCACATCCAGAAAGTGATCATGCGGCGGGACGGTCACCTTCAAGGAGAGCTCACGCATCACCGTCGCAGCGGCAGTGATCTCGCCAACGGTTTCCTTCTTTACGCGCAGGCCGGTCAGGATGGCCGAAGTCATCAACGGCGAAATCTCCCCCGCCATGATCTGACGCATCAACGACAACATCTCGTCGTAGAAAATTTCGCGGTGGTCGATCATGCGTTGCAGCGCTTCCTGCGCAGTAATCGTCATCAATATCAGCTCCCGTGATCAGGCGGGGACGTGTTCGTCCAAAAAGTTTTTAAGCAAGGCATGGCCGTGTTCGGTCAGAATGGATTCGGGGTGAAACTGCACGCCCTCCACCGCCAGCGTCTTGTGGCGCACACCCATGATCTCATCGTCGTCGGTCCACGCCGTGACCTCCAGGCAATCAGGCAGACTCGTACGCTCGATCGCGAGCGAATGGTAGCGCGTACACGTAAACGGAGCAGGCAGATCGCGAAACATCCCGCTGTTTGCATGATGCACCAGCGAGGTTTTTCCGTGCATCAGCCGCTTGGCCGGCACAACTTTTCCGCCAAAGGCCACGCCGATGCTCTGGTGCCCCAGACACACGCCAAGCAACGGAATCTTGCCGGCAAATTCCCGGATCGCCGCCACCGAAATCCCCGCTTCGGCGGGCGAACAGGGCCCCGGTGAAATCACCAGCTGATCCGGCGCGAGCTGCGCAATGCCGGCCAGATCGATTTCGTCATTACGAAACACCCGCACATTGGCACCCAGCTCGCCGAAATACTGCACGAGGTTGTAGGTAAAGCTGTCGTAGTTATCGATCATCAGCAGCATAGTGCAGCCATCCCATTATTGATCCTGTGCGGCCGCGGCGCGCGGCCCGGCTTCGAGCGATGCAGGCGGTTGTCGGCCACAGCCCGGCGCCCCCATCAAACCCGATGAACCATTTTCCCTCATACCGCCGCGATCTCAAACCATTCGACGTGCCAACTATTGAGACGTTATTTAGCTCAACATCTGTTTGAATTCGCCGTGAGCAACAATACTCTACGAACCCGCCTCTACTACGGGCGTGAACAATTGTTCTGCTTCGTTGCTCCATTTCCGAGAGAATATTCCGGCAGACACCATCGTCGCAGCGGCTCAGACATCGTCTTCCTACCGAAACGCCAAGCTTCCATTCGACCAGCCAGCATGCGCATATGCATCTACCTACCTGGATGCTTATCGCGCAACCAACCTTTTCTTGGCGATCTCAGACATGCACCTTCACCGTCTTGGATAGCGCCGGCCAACGCCGAACGCAGATCAATCCAGCCGCGTATCGAGCCCGGCTTCAGCCATTTCGGCTGCGCGCAGCATGGCGCGCGCCTTGCTGCGGGTTTCTTGCCATTCAGTGTCCGGATCAGAATCAGCAACAATTCCGGCTCCCGCCTGGACGTGAATCTGACCGTTTTTGATGACTGCGGTGCGGATCGCGATCGCGATGTCCATTTCGCCGTGAAAGCCGAGGTAGCCCACTGCGCCGGAATAGAGGCCGCGTTTGACCGGCTCCATTTCATCGATGATTTCCATCGCCCGCACCTTGGGTGCGCCGGAAACAGTGCCGGCCGGGAAGGTGGCGCGCAGCACGGCGATTGCGTCAAGCCCGTGCCGCAGACGGGCTTCAACGTTCGAGACGATATGCATCACGTGAGAATAACGCTCGATGGTGAAGCTTTCGGTGAGTTTCACGCTGCCCACCTCGGCAACGCGACTGGCGTCATTCCGACCAAGATCGAGGAGTTGCAAATGTTCGGCGAGTTCTTTCTCGTCCGCGAGCAGTTCGCGTTCGAGTGCGAGATCTTCTTCAGGGGTGGCGCCCCGGCGGCGGGTGCCGGCGATCGGACGTACGGTAACGCGGCGATCACCCGTATCGTCGTCCAGCCGCACGAGAATCTCGGGTGACGCGCCGACGACGTGAAAATCACCGAAATCATAATAGAACATGTACGGCGACGGATTGAGCGAGCGAATCGCGCGGTACAGCGCCAACGGGCTGGCGGCGAAGGGCTTGCTCATGCGCTGTGACAACACGACCTGCATGATGTCGCCGTCAACGATGTATTGCTTGGCGCGGCGCACTGCGTCCTTGAAGCTTTCTTCACCAAAACTCGAGACTGCGGGCGCCGAGTCAACGCAGACATCTGTTGGAATATCAACCGGCTCGCGCAGCCGGGTGATGATTTCCGCCAATCGCTCACGCGCCGCAGCGTAGGCGCCTTCTTGCGCCGGATCGGCATAGACCACCAGAATGAGCTTGCCGGAAAGATTGTCGACAATTGCGATTTCTTCAGAGAGCAGCAACGCGATATCAGGCGTGTCGATGGCGTCCGGCTTGGTGCACGGGCCGAGTCGCGGCTCAATGTAGCGCACGGTGTCGTAACCGAAACAGCCAACCAGACCGCCCGCAAAACGCGGCAGACCGTCGCGTGGTGGCACACGGATGGCGTCCATGAAACGCGCGATGAATTCGAGCGGATCCGTGTCGGCATGATGTTCAACGGTTTCCTCGCCGCGGATAACCTTGACCGTTCGGCCGCGCACGTCGATCCGGGTTTCGGCAGCCAGGCCGATGATCGAATAGCGACCAAAACGCTCTCCGCCTTGTACAGACTCAAGCAGGTAGGTGCGCGGCGTGTTGGCGAGCTTCAAATAGATCGACAGCGGAGTGTCGAGATCGGCGTAGGTCTCGAGCGTGACCGGGATGCGGTTATAGCCCTCGGCAGCGAGACGGTTGAATTCCAGTTCAGTCATGACGATTCCACGAACGGCAGGTTGTGCAGGGAGACGGAGCAAAATCGGAACGCGCGTACGCACGGCACGTCCCAAAAACGTGTCAGTGGCCGGATGGCCAGCGCCAGCACCGCCAGCGGTACTGGTTTTCCCCGTAAAGCACCCGTTGGTCGAAAGTCACGATTGAATGGCTTTTTGAAAGGATGAAATATGCACGGCGCATCAGGCCGCGGGCACGATGCAATCCAGCACATCGTTCGCGTCAAATAGTAGCCCATCGCTATCGAGAGTGTCCACCGGCTGGCCTTCACTGTATCCCCAGCTCACGAGCAGCACCGGCATGCCGGCCGCTCGCGCAGCCAAAGCGTCGTTTTCAGAATCTCCGATCATCAGCGGCTGACGCGCGTCGAGTCGTTCTACGGCAAGCTGAAGCATCGCCGGATCAGGCTTCTTCACCGCCAAGGTGTCACCACTGACAACGGTAGTGAAAAAATCTGCCAGCCCCACGCGTTCGAGCAACGGCAGCGTGAACGCCTCGGCCTTGTTGGTGACGCAGGCCAATGGCAGTTGCATGTCGAGCAGGGCTTTCAGCACCTCCACCACGCCCGGATAAACCACCGCATGCCGGCCATTGATTTCGGCGTAATGACGATGGAACACATCGATGGCGGTTTCGATCTCTCCTTCCGTCGCGACCGTGCCTTCAGTCATGCAGCGCATGACGAGATTCGGAATGCCCTTGCCGACGAAACTGCAAATCTCACGCACGCTGCGCGGCGGCCGCTCCAGCTCGGCGAGCATGCGATTGGCCGACTGGGCAATATCCTCCACCGTATCGATCAGCGTGCCGTCCAGATCAAACAACACCGCATCGACGACGAAACTCTGCTGCGTCATGCGGCAACCTTTGCGAGCTCATCACGCATTTGCGCGATCACCCCGTCATAACGGTTCGGATCCGATTCCGATGCGGCACTGAACACCGCTGAGCCGGCAACGAACGTATCTGCGCCGGCTCGAGCGATTTCAGCGATGTTGTCGACCTTCACTCCGCCATCCACTTCCAGCAGAATGCGCCGTCCGCTTTCACGCTCGTAAGCGTCCAGCCGTTCGCGCGTGCGGCGCAATTTCTCGAGGGTACCCGGAATGAATTTCTGCCCGCCGAACCCCGGATTCACGCTCATCAACAGCACAATATCGAGACGGTCCATGACATGGTCAAGATAATGCAGCGGTGTGGCCGGGTTGAACACCAGACCCGCCTTGCATCCATGATCACGAATCAGCGCGAGGCTGCGGTCGAGGTGGTCGGAGGCTTCCGGGTGAAAGGTGATGACATTGGCACCGGCCTTGGCAAAATCCGGAATGATGCGATCGACCGGCCGAACCATCAGGTGCACATCAATCGTCGCTTCGGTATGCGGACGAATGGCTTCGCACACCAACGGCCCGACCGTGAGATTGGGCACATAATGGTTGTCCATGACGTCAAAGTGAATCCAGTCGGCACCGGCCGCGACGACGTTGCGGACTTCCTCTCCGAGGCGGGAAAAGTCTGCGGAAAGAATACTGGGGGCGATGCGGAACATCGGCAACTCCTAGGGCATCCCATTCGGGCGAAAAGGACGATTTTACCCCATTCGTGCAAGCCTCCCCTTTGCGCCGGCAACGCGCAGATCAAGGCTTGGAGAGGAATTCCAGCGTCACCCCCACCAGATCGATTCTTGTTTTTTCGGCCAGCATCACCTCTTCATCCGCTGCCCGCCCATCCACGCTCGGGAGCGGGCCTGCCAACGGCGTAAGCGCATAGCCGTCCCGTCGGCGCATGACCGCCACGACCGCCCCGGACGGACCGCGCAAAACGCTGCGCGGTTTGTTGAGCGAGATCAGGCGCCCTGCATACGGCCCATCCAGCACGCGCAGATAAAACCCTGTGGCGAGCGACAAAGCCGCTGTTTCATCCGTCTCGTTCTCCTTTTCCGAACGCCCCGAGTCCGCCCAAGTGGTGTGCGTCTGCCCTGCGGGGGCAATGTATTTGAGACGGTATTTGCCCAGAGATATGACATCGCCGGGCGCCAGTACACGCCGCGTCACCGCCTTGTCATTGACGTACGTGCCATTGGTGGAATCGAGGTCTTCGAGAAAGACGTCACCCAGAATGGTGGTGATCCGCAGATGTTCGCCGCTGATCGAGAAATCGTCGATGCAGACATCGTTACAGGCTTTGCGCCCGATCGTGAGCCGCTCGCAATCCAGCACGATTTCGCGCAGAACCAGACCGTCCATGCTCAGGATCAAGCGTGGAAGTGGAGGCACGTGAGAGGCGGAAAAGGTGGCGGGCATATCCGGATTCTAGTCCCCACACGGACTCTGGCCATCTTCTCATGCGCTTCGAGCGGTATTAGTGCGCAAAAAAAAGCGCCGGACAATGCCGGCGCTTTTCGGTTTCTGCTACAACTGCGAATTACAGCAGGGACTTCAGCAGCTCGCCCATGACCGACGGGTCGCGGGTGATTTTGAAACCGCACTCTTCCATGATCGCAAGCTTGGCATCGGCCGTGTCCTCGCCACCCGAGATCAGCGCACCGGCGTGGCCCATACGCTTACCTGCAGGCGCGGTAACACCGGCGATAAAGCCGACAACCGGCTTTTTCATGTTGTCTTTGCACCAACGAGCCGCAGCCGCCTCATCCGGGCCACCGATCTCACCGATCATGATGACCGCATCGGTTTCCGGATCGTCATTGAACATCTTCATGACGTCGACGTGCTTCAGACCGTTGATCGGGTCACCGCCGATATTGACTACCGACGACTGCCCCAGGCCAACCGCTGACAGCTGAGCGGCGGCTTCATAGGTCAGCGTGCCCGAACGGGACACGACGCCAATGCGGCCTTTCTTGTGGATGTGGCCCGGCATGATGCCGATCTTCAGCTCATCCGGCGTGATCACACCCGAGCAGTTGGGGCCGATCAGCAGCGTCTTCTTGCCGCCTGCGGCTTCTTTGCTACGCATCTTGTTGCGCAACATCATCATGTCACGCACCGGAATGCCCTCGGTGATGCAGATGACGAGATCGAGATCGGCATCCACCGCTTCCTGGATGGCGCCTGCGGCACCTGCGGGCGGCACGTAAATGACCGAAACCGTCGCGCCGGTGGCGGCCTTGGCATCAGCGACCGTGCCGTAGATGGGTACATCCATCAGCGATTCGCCGGCTTTCTTCGGGTTCACACCGGCGACAAAGCAGTTTTTACCGTTCGCGTATTCGATACACTTTTCGGTATGGAACTGACCGGTTCTGCCGGTCATGCCCTGGGTAATGACCTTGGTGTCCTTGTTGATCAGGATCGACATTCGGATACTCCCTTACTTGACCGCAGCAACGATCTTGGTGGCGGCTTCTGCCATGGTGTCGGCGGAGATGATCGGCAGGCCCGACTCGGCCAGGATCTTCTTCCCGAGTTCCTCGTTCGTGCCTTTCATGCGCACGACCAACGGCACTTGGAGCTGCACTTCGCGCGCAGCGGTGACGACGCCATTGGCGATCGTGTCACAGCGCATGATGCCGCCAAAGATGTTCACGAGGATGCCCTTGACCTTCGGATTCTTGAGCATGATCGTAAAGGCTGCAGTGACCTTCTCGGTGGTCGCGCCGCCGCCGACGTCAAGGAAGTTGGCCGGCTCACCGCCGAACAGCTTGATGGTGTCCATCGTGGCCATTGCCAGACCGGCGCCGTTCACCATGCAACCGATGTCGCCATCGAGGCTGATGTAGGCCAGATCATATTTGGAGGCTTCGATTTCCTGCTCGTCCTCTTCGTCCATGTCGCGGTACGCAACGATGTCTTCGTGGCGATACAGCGCATTGGAGTCAAAATCGAACTTGGCGTCGAGCGCTTTGATGGTGCCATCGCTTTCGCGGATCAACGGGTTGATCTCGGCCAGCGAAGCATCGGTTTCCATGTAGCAGTTGTAGAGCTTCTTGAGCGTGTCGATCGCGTTGGCGCGAGCTTCGGCCGGCATGCCGATACCGTCCGCAATTTCACCCGCTTGCTCATCGGTGAGGCCGACCAGCGGATCGACGAAGACCTTGATGATTTTCTCGGGCGTTTGCTCGGCGACTTCTTCGATGTCCATGCCACCTTCGGAAGAAGCCATCAGCGCGACCTTTTGCGTTTCACGGTCGGTCAGCGCGGCAACGTAGTATTCATGCTGGATATCCGCGCCTTCTTCAACGAGAAGACGACGAACCTTCTGCCCTTCAGGGCCGGTCTGATGCGTCACGAGTTGCATGCCGAGAATATCCTCGGCGTGCTGACGAACCTCGTCGCGCGATTTGGCGAGCTTGACGCCGCCGCCCTTGCCTCGGCCGCCGGCGTGAATTTGCGCCTTGACGACCCAGATTTTCCCGCCGAGGGAATCCGCCGCTTTCACCGCTTCGTCAACGGAGAAACACGGGATGCCCTTCGGCGTAACGATGCCGAACTTTCTCAGCAGTTCTTTTGCCTGATACTCATGAATTTTCATGGTGGCCCTTCGGTCGATGTTGCAGCCTCTTCGGGCTGCGAACGGTTGATGGGACGATTCGAATTTTCGATTCGCTGGACGACGTCGCCGTGGTACCGACACCCTCCGCAGCCATGCCTGGTGGGCCGGCCGATTACGATGCGCTCCGGGTATGGAGCTGGGCGTGTTTTCACTGGTATACGATCCGTCAGCGCGGATGAAAATACGCTCTGTTCAATTGCCAAGACCCCGGAGTTTATAACGGCTGGAGGACTTGTGGAAATCCCGTAGGCCGGATCCGTGCATCGATCCGCTTTTCCGCCGCAACAATTGCCCCCGGGAACGACGCATTCAGACGCTTTTCAGGCGTTTATACCGGATTGTCGATATCGACGAATTCAACCTCAAGATCGAACTCAGCGGCGAGGTGTTCACCGAGTGCGCGGATGCCATAACGTTCGGTGGCATGGTGGCCGGCTCCCGCATAGGGCACCCCCGACTCTCGCGCCAAATGCACGGTCGGCTCCGAAATCTCGCCGGAAATATAGAGGTCCGCTCCGGCAGCAATCGCCTGTTCGAAAAACCCCTGGGCTGCGCCGGTACACCACGCAACACGTCGCACCAGACGTTCGCCATCTCCGACGAACTGCGGCGCGCGTCCAAGTGTCCGGGCCAGATCCTCCACAATCTTCGCGGCGGGCTGAGGCTCTGCGGGTCGTCCGAGCCAGCCGAGTTGATGCTCCCCAAAACGCATCTCTTCAGGCCGCCAACCAGCCAGTTTCGCAAGCTGCGCATTGTTGCCCAGCACGGGGTGCGCATCGAGAGGCAAGTGATAGCCGAAGAGCGAAATGTCGTTGCCAAGCAAGGTGGCAATGCGGCGTTTGCGGATGCCGGTAATCCGGCCATCTTCCCCGCGCCAGAAATACCCGTGATGCACGAAGATTGCGTCGGCCTGCATTTCGACCGCCCGATCGAGCAGTGCCTGGCTCGCGGTTACCCCGCACAAAACGCGGTGCACCTCCGCACGTCCTTCCACCTGCAGGCCGTTTGGGCAATAATCACGGAAGCTCTCGACATCCAGTAGCGTATCCACATGGGCTTGCAATTCATGCAGCTGCATTGTCTTGTCACCTTTTATGGGCGTCCTTGGGCACGCTGATGATACCCGAGCCCATCTTTCTCTACTAAAGCGCGCTCCATGCACCGTCTCTGGCTGATTTTTGCCCAGGCCGTCGCCATCGCGGTGGCCGCACTGTTCGTACTCGACACCTTGAAGCCCGGCTGGCTCGACGGCATCTCTGCGCGCTCGACCGTGGTGACAGTGACCGAAGCACCTCGAGGTATTGCAAACGACGCGCCTGCGCCCTCCTCTTACGCCCAGGCCGCTGCGCGCTCGATGCCGGCGGTGGTGCATGTCTTCACCCGCAGCGTGGCGAACGTTCCGGCACACCCGTTGTTCGATGAACCCCTGTTTCGCCGTTTCTTTGGTTTGCCCCCTTCCAGCGGAGCGCCTCAGCGCGAAACTTCCGGCCTGGGGTCGGGTGTCATCGTCAGCAGCGAAGGATTTATCCTGACCAACAATCATGTCATCGAAGGCGCCGACAGCATTCAGGTTTCGTTTCACGACGGACGCAAATTCCCGGCCACTCTTGTCGGACGCGACCCTGAATCCGATCTTGCAGTATTGCGCATAGAAGCCGCGGGCGAACTGCCGGCGATCACCTTTGCGCAGGACGAACAACTTGCCATCGGCGATGTAGTACTCGCCATCGGCAATCCCTTCGGCGTCGGCCAAACGGTGACGATGGGCATCGTCTCCGCGTTGGGCCGTTCGCAGCTGGGCATCAACACGTTCGAGGATTACATCCAGACGGACGCTGCAATCAACCCCGGCAATTCAGGCGGGGCGCTGGTCGACAGCGTTGGCAATCTGATCGGCATCAACACCGCAATCTATTCACGCACCGGCGGTTCGCTCGGCATCGGTTTCGCGATTCCGGCGCGTCTGGCCCGCAACGTCTTTGATCAAATCGTGGAAAACGGCCAGGTCACGCGCGGCTGGATTGGGGTGGAACTGCAAGCGCTGACCCCGGAACTGGCCAGCTCTTTTGGCCATGACGGAAAATTGTCGGGGGTGATCGTTGCCGACATCCTGCGCGGCAGTCCGGCTGATCGCGGCGGTCTGCGACCGGGCGACATCCTGACCCGGATCGATGCGCATGAGCTCCACAGCGCACGTTCAACACTCGATGTCATCGCAAATTTGAAACCGGGACACAACGCCAACATCACGCTGTGGCGCGGCGGCAGGGAAACCGACACCACCGTGGAGGTCGGCCGGCGCCCTGCGCCGGTCAGCGGACGGTGACGCGCAGCAGCTGAAACAGCGCACCCTCCCCGTGTCGGCCACGCGCGGTCATGGGTGCGATACAGGCATCCCATGTGGAGATGCCTGCATTGGCTGCCGGTTCAAACAGCGTTTTTGCCATCAACAACCGAGCCGTCACGCTAGCGAGCGCTGCTGAATCCACTGGGCCGCATTCGCCAAAACCGGCGCCTCAACTCCTAAACGGTGCGTGCTTCATCAGAAACCCAAGCGGGCACAACACGTTCGGATGAGTGGGGTTGTCACAACGCCCCGTACTGAACAAGCGTCGGGGCCTGTCGCAGGAATCGGGCGTTGGTTGCGGCTTGATGGGTTACGTCTTGAAAAGCGCGTTTCTTCAGCGCTTTTCCGCGTCTTCGATATCGTCGAGTTCGCGATCCAGCTCCGCTTCGCTCGGTGGCACGTATCCTTCTTCCGCTGCCGCCTTCTGCTCGCGCTTTCTCACGAGCATACGGGCAAGCACGATGCCGACTTCGTAGAGCACGATCATCGGCACCGCAAGCATGAACTGGGACACTACGTCTGGCGGCGTGATGACCGCGGCGATCACAAAGGCGCCGACAATCACATAGGGGCGCGCCTCTTTCAGCGCCTCAATGCTTACCACGCCTGCCACCGCCAGCAAAATCACCGCCACCGGCACTTCGAACGTCAAACCGAAGGCGAGAAACAAGGTCATCACGAATGACAGATATTCAGCGATATCCGGCGCCACCAGGATGCTTTTGGGCGCAAATTCGTAGATGAACTTGAACACCGTCTGAAAGACGAAGAAGTAGCAAAACGCCATGCCGAGCAAAAACAGCACCGTGGTGCCGAGAACCAACGGCAGACCAATGCGTTTTTCGTGTGAATACAGACCCGGCGCGATGAACGCCCAGACCTGATGCAGCACATAGGGCAAGGTGATCAGAAAAGCTGCCAGCAGTGTGACCTTGAGCGGCACGAAAAACGGCGTCACCACACCAGTGGCGATCATGTTCGTGCCTTCTGGCAGCGTCTGCATCATCGGCAGCGCGATCAGATCATAGATATCGCCCGCCCACGGCATCAGCGCGAGGGCGACGACGAGTACCGCCACCACCGCCCGCACCAGGCGGTTGCGCAGTTCGACCAGATGAGAAATGAAGGTGTTTTCCACGGATTCAGAAGCCGGTACGGTCAGTTTCAGTACGAGATTCCGCCTTGCTGGCCGGCTGCGATTGCGGATCCGGTTCAGCGGAAGGAAGCGTTTCCGGAGCGGACGACGTGTTTTCCGCAGCCGGTGTAACCGTGGCGGCCACCTCTTCTATTTCGCTGCGGAGAGCCTTTTCAGTGCTGCGGAATTCGCTCTCGACCACCTCGGCCTGACGACGCATCGAATTCTCGAGATCCTGCGCCTGTTCCTTCACCTCTTTCTGAAGCTTTTGCAGCTCTTCAAGCTGCATCTCACGCGAGACATCCGCTTTCACGTCGGCGACGTAGCGCTGCATGCGACCGAGCAGATGGCCCACCGTGCGCGCAGCCTTCGGCAAACGTTGCGGACCGACCACAATGAGGGCCACCACCGCAACGATAAGCATCTCGGAAAAGCCAAAATCAAACATGTGCTGAAATCCGCGAAACCGGCAACTGGGGTCACCGCGCTGACAAACCGCTTGGCAGCCTGAGGAACGACAATCAGGAATTGACCTTGTCGGACTTTTCCTTCACTTCGGCATCCAGGGTGTCGCCGTCCGCGATACGCTGCGCATGGGCGTCATCTTCCGGCGTTTCCGCCTCTTTCATGCCTTGCTTGAACCCTTTCACCGCGCCGCCCAGATCGGAACCGACGTTACGTAGTTTCTTCGTGCCGAAAACCAGCAGCACGATCAACAGAACGACCAGCCAATGCCAAATGCTGAAAGTACCCATTGCGTTCTCCTTAGTGCTTCAACATGGCCGGCAGGACATCCGGGCCACCCAGTACATGAATGTGGAGATGATACACCTCCTGACATCCCACCTTGCCGGTGTTGACGATGCTACGGAAGCCTTCGTTCAATCCCTGTTCGCGAGCCAGGCGCGAGGCGACGACCATTGCCCGCCCCATCACCGCCTCGTGCTCGGGTTGCAACGCGAGCATGCTTTCAATGTGCAGTTTCGGAATCACCAAAAAATGCACCGGCGCCTGGGGGTTGATGTCGTGAAAAGCGATGACGTGTTCATCTTCGTAAAGTTTCTTCGCAGGGATCTCACCCGCGGCGATCTTGCAAAAAATACAGTCGCTCACGTTGCCTCCTTGAAATTCTAGCGATTTCGAGACTGCTTCTCTTCGATGCCGGAAATCCCTTCTCGGCGACAAAACTCTGCAGTCACATCTTCCACGCTCAAGCCATGGTGTGCCAACAACACCAGGGAGTGAAACCACAGATCGGCCACTTCGTGCACCAACTTCTGGGGCACACCGTCTTTGGCCGCCATGATGGTTTCGGCGGCCTCTTCCGCAACTTTCTTGCAAATCGCGTCGTTGCCTTTTACATACAGACTGGCAACGTAAGAAGAACTCGGGTTCCTCCCCTTGCGCTCGGCGAGCGTAGTGGAGAGACGGCTCAACACTTCGAGATCCATCATGAATAGATATCCTTCGGGGACTTGAGCACCGGATCGACCGCCTGCCATTCCCCATCCGCATGATATCGCTGGAAAAAACAGCTATGGCGCCCGGTATGACAGGCTATCCCGCCAATCTGCTCAACCTTCAGCAAGACGACATCATTGTCACAATCCATGCGCAGCTCGACCACGCGCTGCACATGTCCCGATTCCTCACCCTTATGCCACAATTTCGCGCGCGAACGTGACCAGTACACGGCTTTGCCCGTTTCTGCGGTAAGCCTCAGCGCTTCGCGATTCATCCAGGCGAACATCAGCACGTCGCCGGAAGAAGCCTCCTGAGCGATCGCCGGCACCAGGCCATGATCGTCCCAACGCACTTCATCGAGCCAGCCGTTTTTGCTCACAATCTCACCTCGATGCCGCGCGCGCGCATCAGCTCCTTGGCCTCGCGCACGGTGTGCTGCCCGAAATGGAAAATGCTCGCGGCAAGCACCGCGTCGGCATGACCGATCGAGACGCCATCCGCAAGATGCTCAAGATTGCCCACTCCGCCGCTGGCGATGACCGGAATCGATACGGCATCCGAGACCGCACGCGTCAATTCCAGATCAAAACCGGATTTGGTGCCGTCACGGTCCATGCTGGTGAGCAGAATTTCACCCGCACCGAGCGCGGTCACACGCTTTGCCCATTCGACTGCATCAAAACCGGTATCGTTCCGTCCGCCATGCGTGAATACGTGCCATTTGCCGGGTGCGACCGTCTTGGCGTCAATCGCCACAACGATGCATTGGCTGCCGACCTTGTCTGCGGCATCGGTGATGAGCTGCGGATTGTTGACCGCTGCCGTGTTGATGCTGACTTTGTCGGCGCCCGCGTTCAGCAAACGGCGCACGTCTTCAACGCTGCGTACGCCCCCTCCCACGGTCAGCGGGATGAAAACCCGTTTGGCGACCTCTTCCACAACGTGCAGGATGGTGTCGCGCTCGTCGGAACTGGCCGTGATGTCGAGAAAAGTGATTTCGTCTGCGCCCTGCTCGTCATAACGGCGGGCAATTTCAACCGGATCGCCGGCATCGCGCAACTCAACGAAATTCACGCCTTTGACGACGCGACCGGCATTAACGTCCAGACAGGGAATGATGCGTTTGGCTAGCATCAGACGCCTTCACGGAGTGCGTCCGCGCGCGCCTGTGCAGCAGCAAAATCGAGCGTACCTTCGTAGATCGCACGGCCGGTGATGGCCCCCACCACGCCTTCTTCCTCGACTTCGCACAGACGATCAATGTCCGCCAGGTCGGTAATGCCGCCGCTGGCGATGACCGGAATACGCAGCGCTTGGGCCAACCGCACGGTGGCCTCGATATTGACGCCGGAGAGCATGCCGTCACGACCGATATCCGTGTAGATCACACCTTCCACGCCGTAATCTTCATATTTCTGTGCGAGATCGATCACGTCATGGCCGGTCATTTTCGACCAACCGTCCGTCGCAACCTTGCCGTCACGCGCATCCAGGCCCACGATGACGTGGCCGGGGAAAGCCGTGCAGGCATCTTGCAAAAAGCCGGGGCTCTTGACCGCGGCAGTGCCAATGATGACGTAGTCGATGCCGCTATCCAGATAGGCCGCAATCGTGTCCAGATCGCGGATGCCACCACCCAGCTGAACCGGCACATCATCTCCCACTTCGTCGATGATCGCTCGGATCGCGGCTTCGTTCTGCGGTTTGCCGGCAAAAGCACCGTTCAAATCAACCAGATGCAAACGACGTGCACCCTGCGCCAACCAATGTCGCGCCATGGCGGCCGGATCATCGGAAAACACGGTGGCGTCGTCCATTTCGCCCTGTTTGAGACGAACACAGTGACCGTCCTTGAGGTCGATAGCGGGAATCAGCAGCATGGGGAATATCTAGCAAAGTTGAAGGAGGCGAAATACGTCCGAATCAAGGGTTCCAACGGACGAAATTAGCGAGAAGTTGCAGCCCTGCCTGGGCACTTTTCTCAGGATGAAATTGAGTTGCGAAGATATTAGCTTGCGTCACTCCGCTGGTAAACCGCAGACCGTATTCGGTATACGCCGCGTCGGTGGCCGCATTTTCGGGCGCCACATAATAACCGTGGACAAAATAGAAACGCTCATCATTGTCGATCCCTGCCCACATCGGGTGAGAAGGATCGGTCTGGGCGACCTTGTTCCAGCCCATGTGGGGCACTTTCAGTGGCCTGCCGGAAACCTTGCAGACAGGCTGCGTCGGAAAACGCATCACTTTGCCGGGAAGGATTCCGAGTCCGGCGACGTCACCCTCTTCGCTGTAGTCGAACAACATCTGCAGCCCCAGACAAATCCCCAGAAAAGGCTTGGAGGCAGCGGCATCCAGCACGGCTTCCCGCAAACCGCGGGCGGCCAGCTCACGCATGCAATCGGGCATCGCGCCCTGTCCGGGAAACACCACCCGGTCGGCCGCTGCGAGCACGGCCGGATCCTGGGTGATGACAACTTCGGACTGCGGCGCAACCCATTCGATGGCCTTGGCCACCGAACCCAGATTGCCCATGCCGTAATCAATGATGGCGATGTCCGTCATCGCTATTTCTCGCGCGGCGGAAAGGAAGGCGGGTAAAGACTCAGAGAGCCCCCTTGGTAGACGGGATACGGCCGGCAACGCGTTCGTCGTTCTCCGCGGCCATGCGCAGCGCGCGGCCAAAGGCCTTGAAGATCGTTTCGCACTGATGGTGCGCGTTTTCCCCACGCAGGTTATCAATATGCAGCGTTACGCCAGCATGGTTGACGAACCCCTGGAAAAATTCGCGCGCCAGATCGACATCAAAATTGCCGATGCGCGCACGCGCATAGTCGACAAAATAATACAGTCCCGGACGACCCGAAAAATCGACCACCACACGCGACAGCGCCTCGTCGAGCGGAACGTAGGCATGGCCGTAACGGCGAATGCCTTTTTTGTCTCCGACCGCTTTCGCAAAGGCCTGACCCAGGGTGATGCCGACATCTTCGACGGTATGGTGATCGTCGATATGCGTATCGCCATCCGCGCGCACGTCAAGATCGATCACGCCGTGGCGTACGATCTGATCCAGCATATGATCGAGAAACGGCACCCCGGTGGCGAAGTGGCCTTCACCGCTGCCATCGAGGTTAAGTTTGACGGTAACGCGAGTTTCAAGGGTATCGCGAGTAACTTCTGCCTGACGCATGACTTTCCGGTACTGAATATTGTGATTGAGCCGCAATCCGGCTGACCCCGGCATGATACCATCGGCAACACCCTCCGGCGCGTACCAGGCCATAATCCTGCGCGCTGCATCATCCTTTATTGTTTTTTCGAGTCCATATACATGAGCCGCTATTGGAGTCCGTTCGTCCACGGTCTCGACCCTTATGTGCCAGGCGAACAGCCCCGCATCGACAAGCTGATCAAGCTCAATACCAACGAAAACCCGTACGGCCCGTCACCGCGCGCGCTTGAAGCTATCCGTAACGCGGCAGATGACACCCTGCGCCTGTATCCCGACCCGCAGGCCAGTGACCTGCGTGCAGCACTTGCCACCCATCACGGTGTCGAGCCGGAGCAGGTCTTCGTGGGCAACGGTTCGGACGAAGTATTGGCGCATATTTTCCAAGGCCTGCTCAAACACGACCGTCCGCTGTGGATGCCGGATATTACCTACAGCTTTTATCCCGCCTACTGCGGTTTGTATGGAATCGATTTCGAGCCGGTTCCGCTGGACCCCGATTTCCGCATTCGTGCCCACGATTATCTGCCGCGTGAAGACGCGCGCGCAGGCGGAATCATCTTCGCCAACCCCAACGCCCCCACCGGTCATGCCCTTCCGCTCAATGAGATCGAGCAGATCGTCCGCACCAACCCGCAGTGCGTGGTAGTGATCGATGAAGCCTATGTCGATTTCGGTGCCGAAAGCGCAGCAACCCTGGTCGAGCGCTATGCGAACCTGGTGGCCGTACAGACTTTCTCCAAATCGCGCTCACTTGCGGGCCTGCGCATCGGCTATGCGATCGCCCAGGAACACCTGATCCAGTGGCTGGAGCGCGTCAAGAATTGCTTTAACTCCTACCCGCTGGATCATTTCGCCATTGCGGCGGGCGTTGCCTCGATCCACGATACGGAGTGGTTCAACGACGTCTGTGCGCGCGTCATCAACAACCGGGAGACGCTCGCAAAAAACCTGCGGGAACTGGGTTTCGAGGTTTTGCCGTCGGCGGCCAACTTTGTTTTTGTACGCCATCCGGAACGGGATGCGGCCGAGCTCAATGAGGCGTTACGTGAACGCGCGATTCTGGTGCGTCATTTTGCCAAATTGCGCATCGACCAGCACTTGCGTATTTCGGTCGGCACCGACGAAGAATGCGCAGCCCTGGTGCACGCGCTGAAAGAAATTCTGGGCTGATTCCGGACTGCAGCGCGAAACCCTGATTTCACCCGGCCGTTCCAGCCAAAAATTCGCCCCCGTGCTATGCGGCACGGGGGCGAATTTTTTCATTAGCGGACAATAGACTCCCATCCGCCTGATCGCGCCACAAGCTCCCTGCGTTCACCACGCTCAGAGCGGCGCCCTGTTTTATGACTTCAGCCGCATTTCTGCCGAACGCGCATGGGCCTGCAAGCCTTCTCCATGCGCCAGGATGGACGCGACGCGGCCAAGCGTTTGCGCCCCCGCCTCCGAAACTTCGATGATGCTCGTACGCTTCTGAAAATCGTACACACCCAGCGGTGACGAAAAACGCGCGCTGCGCATCGTCGGCAGCACATGGTTCGGGCCAGCGCAATAATCCCCCAAGGCCTCGACCGACCAATGCCCGACGAAAATCGCCCCCGCATGACGGATATGGTCGATCCATTCCGCCGCATTCTCCATCGCCAGCTCAAGGTGTTCCGGCGCGATGCGATTGGCAATTTCGCACGCTTGTGCGAGCGACTCCACCTGAATCAGCGCTCCACGATTGGTCAGCGAAGTGGCAATGGTTTCCTGTCGTGGCATCGTCGGCAACAGACGCGCGATGCTCGCGGCCACCGCCGCGATGAAATCCCCGTCCGGACATAACAGAATCGACTGTGCCAGCTCGTCATGTTCGGCCTGAGCGAAAAGATCCATGGCCACCCAGTCCGGATCGCCACTGCCGTCGGAAATGATCAACACTTCAGAAGGTCCGGCCACCATGTCGATGCCAACAGTGCCGAATACGCGACGTTTGGCCTCGGCTACAAAAGCATTGCCCGGCCCGACGATTTTATCGACCTGCGGCAGAGTCTGCGTACCGTAGGCAAGCGCAGCCACGGCTTGTGCGCCACCAATCGTGAATACCCGATCCACTCCGGTAATCGCGGCTGCGGCCAGCACCAGCGGATTTTTTTCGCCGTCAGGCGTCGGCACCACCATGATGAGTTCCTCGACCCCTGCCACCTTGGCCGGAATCGCATTCATCAACACCGAGCTCGGGTACGACGCCAGGCCGCCCGGCACATACAGCCCAACACGATCCAACGGCGTGACCTTCTGCCCCAGGCGCGTACCGTCCTCCTCGGTGTAGCTCCAGGATTCAGCGCTCTGGCGCTCGTGATAACGACGCACCCGCTCCGCTGCGACGTGCAGCGCCTCACGCTGTTCGGCTGGCAAGCCGTCCAGCGCGGCCTGCAATTCGGACTGCGGCAGCTCCAGCTCTGCCATGCTGCGCACGTCGAGGCGATCAAACCGGCGCGTAAACTCCAGCACTGCGGCATCGCCTGTGCTGCGCACGGCCGCGAGAATTTCGCTGACGGCCTGGTTGATGCGGGTGTCGGCGCCGCCTTCGAAGGCGAGCAAGGCATCCAGATCTGAGAAAAAATTCGGATCGTTCACATCCATGCGACGGATGGTCATGCGACATTCTCCTTGCCGACCGCACCGGCGAAGGCGTCGAGCATCGGCTGGATCAGAGTGTGTTTGAGTTTCAACGAAGCCTGATTGACGACCAGACGAGAACTGATGTCTCGAATATGCTCCACCTCGACGAGACCGTTGGCACGCAACGTCCCGCCGGTCGAGACGAGGTCAACAATGGCGTCAGCCAGCCCCACGAGCGGCGCCAGCTCCATCGAACCGTAGAGCTTGATCAGATCAACGTGCATGCCTTTGGCGGCAAAATGGGCTTTGGCGCATTCAATGTATTTCGTCGCCACGCGAATACGGCCACCCGGATGCGCAGCGGCTGCATAATCGAAGCCTTGCGACACCGCCACACTCAGGCGGCAGCGCGCAATCTCCAGATCCAGCGGCTGATACAATCCGCCTCCGCCGTGCTCAAGCAGGATATCCTTGCCTACAATGCCCAAATCGGCCGCTCCGTGCTCGACATAGGTCGGCGCGTCAGTCGCCCGAACAATAATTAAACGCACATCGGGGCGATTTGTGCCAATAATAAGCTTGCGCGAGGATTCAGGGCTTTCTGCCGGGATGATGTCGGCTGCAGCAAGCAGCGGCAGTGTTTCCTCGAAAATCCGCCCCTTGGACAAAGCGATGGTAATGCCGGACACTGGTAGGCCTATCTAGCAAGTACAAAGGGTAGATTGTAACCCGTCAGTCAAGGTGTTAGCCTTAATGATGGATGGCTGAGCCGCGCGCAGGCGCGATTCGGCCATTTTATTTTTGCATTCAATCTTTTTTTACGGAAAATCCGGACATGAAGCCCGAAATCATTGTTTCCTCGTTCGACCTCGACCATCTGGAGGGTTTGCTGGCCACGCCTGCCGCACGCAAGCGCGCGGATCTAGATGGCCTGCGCGCGGAACTGGATCGGGCCGAGATTCGGGAACCCGAAGAGATGCCCGCGAACGTCGTCAGAATGAACAGCCGTTTCCGCATTCGCGAACTTCCTACCGGACGCGAGCGCGAGATGGTGCTCGCCTGGCCGGGTGACCGCAGCCACGGAGACGTGGGCATTTCAATCTTCACCCCCGCCGGCAGCGCCCTGTTGGGGTTGGCTGTGGGCCAAGTCATTGACTGGCCCACCGTGGATGGCCACTCCGTACATCTTGAAGTGGTGGAAATCGTTTCCCAACCCGAGGAAAGCGCCAGCTGAGCACCGTTCACCGAATCCTGCGTACGTTCGCCCCGAGCGCCCCGAGCTTTTCCTCGAGACGCTCGTAGCCGCGGTCAAGGTGGTAGATACGCTCAATCACCGTCTCACCCTGCGCGACCAAACCGGCAATCACGAGACTGGCTGAAGCGCGCAGGTCCGTTGCCATCACCGTCGCCCCTTCCAGCTGGGACACCCCACGTATCACCGCAGTATTGCCGTCGATATCAATGTCGGCGCCGAGACGCTGCAATTCGACCGCATGCATGAAACGGTTTTCGAAAATCGTTTCGCGAATGACAGCGGCTCCTTCGGCAATGCAATTGAGCGCCATGAACTGCGCCTGCATGTCGGTCGGAAAGGCCGGATAGGGCGCAGTGCGCACATCCACCGCGCGCAGTTTTTTTGGCGCGCGAAGGGTGATTGCCTGTTCCTCTGGAGTGATTTCGCAGCCCGCTTCGATGAGCTTGTCGGTGACCGCCTCAAGCAGATCTGTGGACGTGCCGAGCAAGCGCCCTTCACCGCCGGTGGCCGCAAGTGCGCACAAATAGGTTCCGGTTTCAATGCGATCCGGCATCACGCGATAGGTCGTACCGCGCAAGCGTTCGACCCCGCGGATGCGAATCGCATCCGTGCCGGCACCTTCAATGTCGGCACCCATCGCAATCAGGCAATTCGCCAGATCCACAACCTCCGGTTCACATGCGGCATTTTCGATCACCGTTTCGCCGTCCGCCATCGTCGCCGCCATCATCAAATTGGCGGTGCCGGTGACGGTGACCATTTCAGTAACCAGTTTCACGCCCTTGAGTCGGCGCACCCGGGCGTGAACGTAGCCGTGCTCGACCGAGACCTCCGCCCCCATCGCCTGCAAACCCCGGATATGCTGATCCACCGGTCGCGCGCCGATTGCGCAACCGCCTGGCAGGGACACCCGCGCTTCACCAAGGCGCGCCACCAGCGGGCCGAGCACAAGGATCGAAGCGCGCATGGTTTTGACCAGCTCATATGGCGCCACCGCCGCTGACAAACCGGAAGCATCCAGCGTGACGGTGTCACCCTCGCGCTCCGAACGCACGCCCATGCTTTCGAGCAAACGCAACAACGTATGGATGTCACCCAGACGCGGCACGTTGGTAAACACCATCGGCTCGGAGGTCAGCAGTGCCGCGCACAAGATCGGCAGCGCAGCATTCTTGGCGCCCGAGATCGTAATCTCGCCGGACAGTCGGGCCCCGCCCTCAATCAGCAACTTGTCCATCGACTCAGGACGCTTGCGAAGCGCGCAACGCAGCCCAGCGTGCCGGCGTATAGGTTTTCAGGCCCAAGGCGTGGATTTCGCCGCTATCAAGACGGTTGCCGAGCGTGGTTTTCACCTTGCGATGCTGATCCGGCAATGAAAGCCCCTCAAAATCCGGGCTGACAACGATGGCGCTGAAATGTACGCCATCATCGCCTTCCACGGTGACCAGCTCACAGTCCAGGCCTTCCTTGATCAGACGTTCGATTTCTGATGCTTGAAACATCTGTAGTGTCCTCAATTACGCAATTTATAGCCTCGCGCGAGCAAGGCAAGTGACAAGGCGGCCAGCACCACGCACACGGCGCCGACCACCGCCAGGCTCAACCACGGCGACACGTCGGACTGACCGAAGAAACCGTAGCGAAAGCCATCGATCATGAAGAAAAAGGGATTCATGTGTGACACGCTCTGCCAGAGCCCCGGCAGAGAGTGAATGGAATAGAACACGCCGGACAGCATCGTCAGCGGCATGATGAGAAAGTTCTGAAAGACGGCGATCTGATCGAATTTTTCCGCCAGGATGCCGGCAATCACGCCGAAGGAACCGAGGATGATCCCGCCCATCAGCGCAAACATCACGATCCACAACGGTTCAGCGAGCGAGACCTCGACGAAGGGCAGCGACACCAGCCACACGCCAAACCCGACGAGCAGCCCGCGCAACACCCCTGCCCCCACATACGCGCAATAAAACTGCAGATAGGAAATCGGCGGCAGCAGAACGAACACAATGTTGCCGGTGATCTTGCTCTGGATCAGAGAGGACGAGGTGTTGGCAAAAGCGTTTTGCAGCAACGACATCATGATCAGCCCCGGCACGAGAAAAGCCGTATAGCTGACATCGCCATAGACCGTGACATGGCGATCGAGCACGTGCGAGAAGATCAGCAGAAACAGCACCGCATTGAGCACCGGAGCGGCAACCGTCTGGAAGCCGACCTTCCAGAAACGCATCACCTCTTTAAGAAAAAGCGTGCGAAAGCCGATCCAGCGCGAACTGTTGAGGTGAGATTTTTCAGGCACGGTGCATCACCTCCACGAAAACACGTTCCAGATCCGGCTCTCCCAGACGGAACTCCTCCACCCCGGCGTTCGCTTCACGCAAGCGCGCCAGCAATTGTTCTACATCCGCGTAACCTTCAAACGGGAAACCCACCCAGCCGCCTTCGTTCTCACTCCCACCGAGCGCCACGCCCGCTGCGGGATTGCGCAATCGAACCGTCAGATTGTGCGTGGCGAAGCGACGCAGCAACGCCTGGGTATCATCCAGAGCCACAACGCGACCGGCCTTGAGCATCGCGATGCGATTGCACAGGGTTTCGGCTTCTTCGAGATAGTGCGTAGTCAGAACAATCGTGTGACCGTCTCGGTTGAGCTTGCGCACAAACTGCCACAAACCTTGGCGCAGCTCGACGTCGACGCCTGCGGTAGGCTCATCCAGCACAATCACCGGCGGACGATGCACCAACGCCTGCGCCACCAGCACCCGACGCTTCATGCCACCGGACAGCGTCCGCATGTTGCTGTCTGCCTTGGACAGCAGATCAAGGTGGTCGAGGATTTCGTCGATCCAGGCGTCATTCGCAGTAATGCCGAAATATCCCGACTGAAGACGTAAGGCCTCGCGCACCGTGAAAAACGGGTCGAACACCAATTCCTGCGGGACCACCCCCAACTGCAAACGAGCCTTGCGATAATCGCTGACAACGTCATACCCCATCACTTCGAGGCGGCCCGACGTTGGCCGTACAAGACCGGCCAGCGCAGAGATCAACGTGGTCTTGCCGGCACCATTGGGGCCAAGCAGACCGAAAAATTCACCTTGTGCGACTTCAAGGCTGACGCCCGCCAGGGCTTGCAGCTTTCCATACTGTTTGGTGACCGAATCAATTCGGATCGCTGGGTGTGTCTTCATCTACTTTGGCGGATCACGCGAATCTGTGTGGCTGCGCCGGGAACCTGCGCGAGGAATGCGGGGGGTGCTGGCTAACCAATGCAAGGGCACGGCGTGAACCCCGAGCGCCGAAACCCTTTTCGGCCCGACCGTATAGCACCCGCATTGCAATATTCTGGAGAGCCTTGGAGCTTTTCGCCTCATCCGGCTTCAAACGACGAAGCATTCGGAAAACAAACAACCGATGCAGCAAACAAGACTCCACATCGACCATCAATTATTGCTCGCAACCTCACTGTCGGACAGCAAAGCACTCACACCGTACAAGTTGGCCAGGCTTTTCAACCCTGCCGGAAGATTGCATACCTTCAAGCGATGCCCTGCCGCCCGGGCCGTGCGCTGCCAATCGAACAGCAGTGCCAGCGTGGCGGAATCCGCATCGCTCACCTCCGACAGATCAATCGTGCAGTCTCCGGCCGCGGCCCGTGCACGGCCTTCCGCCTGATAGCGAGTGGCTTCATGCATGGTCAGCGAGCCTTGCGGTCGGAAAATAGCTTCGTCCGCCATCAGGGTGTTCCGGTGTCCACAGGAATCTCGTTCGTTTCGAGCGACTTGATCAGGCCTTCGATACCATTTGCACGGATTTCCCGCTGAAAGGTACTCCGGTAGTTCGTCACCAGACTCACACCGGCAATCACCACATCGAACGCCTTCCAGCCGCCCTCCGTTTTGCCCATCATGTAATCCACTGCAACGGGCTGCGCACCGCCTGTCTGAATGATGAGGGTCTGCACACGCACCGAACGATCATCCGGGCTCATGCGCAACGGACGGAAATCCACGCGTTGATCGCGATACTCCGTCAACGCGTTCGAATAGGTACGCACCAGCATTTCGTAGAACGCATCCACCAGACGCTCTTGCTGCTCCGGCGTGGCATCCCGCCAGTCGCGCCCGACCGCCAGCGCCGTCATTCGACGCAGATTGAAATGCGGCAGCACGAGTTTCTCGATCGCCCGCACCACCGGCTCCGTCTCGCCCTGCGCGAGATGATCGTCGGTACGCAGCACTTCCAGCACCTCATCGGTCAGCGCACGCACCAGCTCGTCCGGCGCCATGGGCTCAGTTGCCGTGGCAAATACCGGCGTCAGCAACAGGCTCAAAATCAGCAAGATCTTTTTCATCGGCGCATCCCTTCAATCATTGCGGAGTGGTCGTTAGTGACCGCAGCCACCTCCGCAAATTCCAATTTCGTGAGCGCAGCATCTGCCACCGCATCCGCGTCAAACAGATGACGCGGCCCACTCACCTCTTCGTCGAAATCCTCGTACAGATCATCGACCGGCGGGTTGCCGTCATGTACGCGATAGCGACGATTCTGCAACCACGCGTCGCGCACAAAAGCGTACTTGTCGCTCGGCTCGCCCATCGCCCGTTCGGCTCTCAGCAGGCCCGCGCGCAAATGCACCAGTCGCACGGCGGTGACGGTGTTACGCGTTGGCACATGGTCGATAGCCGTTCGCCCATAGGCAAACGAATCCAGCGGCAACGCAGTGGTGTCACGCAGGGTGCTGGGTCCGAAGAACGGCAACACGATGAACGGACCTTCGCCCACGCCCCATACCGCCAGCGTCTGACCGAAATCCTCGTTGTGTTTCTCCAGGCCCGCTTCGGAAGCGATGTCAAAAAGGCCGAAAATACCGAAGGTGGAGTTCATCGCCACGCGCATGACATCCGACATGCCTTCTTCGAGTTTGCCTTGCAGCAGGTTGTTCACCCCAGTCCAAACATCCCGGATATTGCCGAAAACGTTGCCCATGCCCGTACGGACCAGCTGGGGAACAGCCGTTTCATACGCCTGCGCAACCGGCTTCACGACCGCGCGATCCACACCATCATTAAAGGCAAACATCGCCCGGTTGTAGCCCTCGAGCGGGTCGTCCGGATTATGCGGACGCGAAGCACAGCCTGTTGTCATCACTACTGCGCAGGCCAGCGCAATGAGCGCTGCGCGCGAACCCCGTTTACCTGTCATGTCGGATCCCGTTGATATTGGTTTTTTTCGGTCGTCACAGATTTCAATCGCCCGCCGGGGCGCCCGCCTTATCGAACAAAAACTGTCCGATCAGCTTCTCGAGCACGACGGCTGACTGGGTCAGCTCCAAGGTATCGCCATGCTCCAGCACTTCGTAATCACCGCCCGGATCAAGACCGATATATTGCTCACCCAACAGTCCCGAAGTCAGGATGGAGGCAATGGTGTCGCGAGGAAATTCAAAGTCCGGCGCAATCGACATTTCCACCGCAGCACGGTAGCTGTGCGTATCGAAGGTGATCGCATTGACGCGACCGACGACCACGCCTGCGCTCTTCACCGGCGCCCGCACCTTGAGGCCACCGATATTATCGAATTGTCCGCGCACTACATACGCGTCAGTCAGGTCCACGCTTGACACGTTGCCTACACGCAAGGCCAAAAAGAGCAGCGCGCCAATGCCGATGACAACAAAAATCCCGACCCACAAATCCAACGTGGTACGGCTCATGAGGTTCCCCGGAACATGAAAGAAGTAAGAATGAAGTCGAGCGCAAGAATCGCCAGCGCCGACCCGACAACGGTACGCGTGATGGCGCGCGAGATGCCTTCGGCAGTCGGATGGCAGTCATAGCCTTCAAAGACTGCGATAAGCGAAACCGCAACGCCGAACACCACGCTCTTGATAAAACCGTTCAGCAGATCGTAACGAAAATCCACCGCGGCCTGCATTTGTGACCAGAAGGCACCGTGATCGACACCAATCGCGACCACGCCCATCAACCAGCCACCAAAGATGCCCATTGCGGTGAAGATCGCCGCAAGGATCGGCATCGAGATCACACCGCCCCAAAAGCGCGGCGCAGCGACACGCGCAAGCGGGTTGACCGCCATCATGTCCATCGCCTTGAGCTGTTCAGTGGTTTTCATCAGGCCGATCTCTGCGGTCACCGCCGAGCCGGCACGACTCGCAAACAGCAAACCGGCCACCACCGGCCCGAGTTCGCGCGTCAAGGACAATGCCACCATCACGCCAAGCGCGTCACCCGAACCAAAACGCTGCAAGGTTTCATAGCCCTGCAGGCCGAGCACCATGCCGACAAACAGCCCCGACACGACGATAATCAACAGCGACAGCACGCCGCTGAAGTAAATTTCGCGGATGGTCAGATGAACGCGTCGCAACGACTGGCCTGAATGCACCAGCAACAGCACAAAAAATCGCGTCGCAAAACCCAGCCGCCACATGCCTTCGATGGCGACACTGCCGCAACGACGCACAACCCCTGCCAATCCATTCATCGCGCATTCTCCGCAAACAGGTCTTCACCCAGCGGCGGCGCAGGATAATGAAATTTGACCGGGCCATCTGCCTCGGCATGCACAAACTGATGCACGAAAGGATCGGTCGAAGCACGAATTTCGTCCGGCGTGCCGCGCGCCACAATCCGTCCATCCGAAACGAAATACACGTAATCGACGATCGCCAGCGATTCATGCACATCATGGGTGACCATGATGCTGCTTGCGCCGAGGGCGTCATTGAGCTGACGAATCAGCTGGCCGACAATCCCGCGTGAAATCGGATCGAGCCCCGCAAAAGGCTCGTCATACATGATCAGCATCGGATCCAGGGCAATCGCCCGCGCCAGCGCCACCCGACGTGCCATACCGCCAGACAGTTCGGAAGGCTCCAGGTGCGCCGCACCACGCAAACCCACCGCATTGAGCTTGAGCAGCACCAGATCGCGGATCAGTTCCGGCGGCAGGTCGGTTTGCTCGCGCAACGGAAAAGCCACATTGTCGAACACGCTCATGTCGGTAAACAACGCCCCAAACTGGAACAGCATGCCCATACGGCGGCGCAAAGCGTACAAACGACGGGTACTCAGACCGCCGAGTTCTTCACCATCCACATTGACCGTGCCTGCCTGCGCCCGCAACTGCCCTCCGATCAGGCGCAACAACGTGGTCTTGCCCGAGCCGCTGCCGCCCATGATCGCCACGGTCTGACCGCGATGAACGGTGAGGTCGACCCCCGACAGGATGCTGCGTTCGCCATAGGCGAAATGCACACCTTCAAGGCGGACAAGCTCTTGTTTTGCAGCAGATTGCAAGATATGTGGATCCATGGCGCTGAAAACACGCGATTCTACCAGAGACCGAATCGCTGCCGTAGCAGCAACGCAACAAACCTCGGATCCGCGCCATGAAATCCGCACCGCCCCTTTACGCCAACGAGCGGCGGCCTCATTTCACCCTTTGGTATACTTCGGCCAACCTTTTGCGGCGCTCGCACACCCGTTCCGAGGGCCGATGCGCGGCAAGCCCTTGTCGTTCAGAACGGGAAAAATGCTGCAGACGGCAGAACCCGCCTGCGGTGTCTAAATGCGCTATCTGTCGCCATGAACCCAGAGTATTATTGAGCCATGCAACGACTCCAAGCCTGCAAGTTTGAACTTTGGCCAAACGGCCGGCCGAGGCGCCGCCTCGCGGGCTCATGCCGGTTCGTGCTCGACGCAGCGCAGGCGATGCGCAAAGCTTCCTACGTACCGACGTGGCAAAATGACCGGCGCATGACGCCGCTCCACACGAGCAATACGTTCAACACCCCCTACGCCTGGTTCGCCTGTGCAGTGAGCGATACCGGAATTCACCGAGACCACTCGGGGATGGATCAATGTCGCACCTGAACCAAACAGGCCCCTCTCGCCTTCAGACCGAAAAGGATGCCACCGACGCTTCCTTGCCTCCAACGTCCGGTCGCGCCAGTGAAATGGCCCGCCGTGTCTTGCGCATCGAAGCCGACGCCATTGACGCACTGATCGCTCGTATCGACAAAGATTTCGAGCGCGCAGTCCAGCTCATCCTGGCTTGTAGCGGTCGCGTGATCGTAACCGGGATTGGAAAATCCGGGCACATCGGACGCAAGATCGCCGCCACGCTGGCAAGCACCGGCACGCCGGCCTATTTCGTCCACGCCGCCGAAGCCGCTCACGGTGATTTGGGCATGATCACCCCTGCTGACGTCGTGATCGCACTTTCAAATTCCGGCACCAGCGAAGAAGTGCTTACCATCGTGCCGCTCGCCAAGCGCCGCGGCGCAAACCTGATCGCACTCACCGGCAACACCAGCTCTGCCCTCGCACGCGCGGCCGACGTTCATCTGGACGCCACCGTGGTGGAAGAGGCCTGTCCCCTTAATCTCGCGCCCACTGCCAGCACCACCGCGGCACTGGCGTTGGGAGACGCGCTCGCGGTGGCGTTGCTGGACGCGCGCGGTTTCAGTATCGACGATTTCGCTCACGCGCACCCGGGCGGCGCGCTTGGCCGACGCCTGCTCACGCATGTGCGTGACGTCATGCGTCCTCGCGAAGACGTGCCCTGCGTTCCGTTCGATGCCCCCCTCACCGCCGCTTTGCTGGCGATGACGCACGGCGGTCTGGGCATGACCGCAGTGCTGGATGCACAAGGCCGGCTCACCGGCATTTTCACCGACGGCGACCTGCGTCGTGCCCTCGAACGCGGCACCGACGTTCACGCCACCCGGCTCGAAGAAATCATGACGCGCAACCCACGCTCCATCAGCCCGAACGCCCTCGCGGTCGAGGCCGCTGATCTGATGGAACGCTTGCGCATCAGCCAATTGCTCGTCGTGTCCGATGATCAGCAACTGATCGGCGCCCTGAACACCCATGATCTGATGCAAGCGAGGGTAATCTGATGGACGCGCTCGCCCGTGCCGCGCGTTTGCGCCTGATGGCTTTCGATGTGGACGGCGTACTGACCGACGGCAGTCTGTATTTCACGCCCAACGGTGAAGAAATCAAGGTTTTTTCCAGTCTGGACGGCCACGGCCTGCGGATGCTCGCCGGGGCCGGCATCGAAATCGCCATCATCAGCGGACGCGGATCCAAAGCGCTGGAACAGCGCGCCAGCAATCTCGGCATTACCGAATTGCACATGGAGGTCAGTGACAAACGCGCCTGTCTTCATGATCTGTTGCAGCGACGTGATCTTGCGGCGGAGGCTGTCGGCTATATGGGAGATGATGTCGTCGATCTGCCGATCCTGCGTTCTTGCGGATTTTCCGCTGCCCCGGCGGATGGACATGCCTTCGTCCGCCGGCATGTTTCCTGGGTGTCCACGCGGCCCGGCGGACGCGGCGCAGTGCGCGAAGCGTGTGATTTCATTCTTGGCGCCCAAGGCCGGTTGGACGGGCTGTTAGCGGAATATCTGGCATGAGAGCATTCTTGCGGCGGCGTCCCGAACGCATTCTCCCGATCCTCGCACTGGCGCTGCTTGCCAGCCTGACCATCTGGCTCGAACGCATCACACGTCCGGACGAAGCCCCCGAAGTCGTGCAACGCACTGACCCGGATTTCATCGGCTACGATATCCGGCTCGTCAGCTTTGACGAACAAGGTCTGCCGCGCTACGAGCTGCTCGCCGAACGCGTCACGCATTATCCGGCCTCGGACCTCAGCGATTATGTCGAGCCCCGATTGCACTATGCACTTGAAGGGGGCGGCGAGCTGAATATCCGCTCGAAACAGGGCGAAGCCTACGATGGCGGCGAACGCATCCTGCTCAGTGGCGACGTGGTCGTTCATCGCAGCCCGACCGAAACCGAAGCAGAGGTGCAGGTCGACGCCGAAACCCTGATGTACTGGCCTGACACCCAACAAGCGGCAAGCGACGATCCGGTCAGGATCCGCCGCAACAACTCAATCGCGCATGGCGACGGCCTGCGTGCGGACAACATCATGGGCACGCTCGAATTGCGCGGCAACACCAGCGTCGAGATGCCTCGCGGACCCCGAAACTCGTCATGACCCGCCCTTTCATTTCTCTTCTGCTCACCGGCCTGCTCATCCTGAGCGCGCCCAGCGTGTTTGCCCAGTCCAACAACGCATCCGACCGTGATCAACCCATCAACATCACCTCCGACAAAGCCACGGTCGATGATCGCAACAACACCCATACGTTTGAAGGCAATGTCCTGCTGACCCAGGGCTCGCTTGAGCTGCGCGGCGACAAACTCGTCGTCATCCAAGGGCCGGACGGCTTCCACACCGGTGTCGTCACCGTCGCGCCGGGCAAGCTCGCCACCTTTCGTCAGAAACGCGAAGGCACAAACGAATACATCGAAGGCGAAGCCGAGCGCATCGAATACGACGCGCGCACGGAAGTCGCCACCCTGTTCGTGCGGGCTGAGGTCATTTCCGGGGGGGATGTCGTACGCGGCGATATCATCGAATACGATGCGCTCACGGAAAACTACAGCGCCCATCGTCTGCCTGATTCGTCCGGCCCTCAAACTCACGTGACGATTCAGCCCAGAAACTCCGGCGCCGAATAAACCCAGCGGCACGCCGCCCGCGCGCCAATGGCCCCCTCGGGCGTGGGGCACCCTCGCCGGATGTTCAGCGAACGCTCACCTCATGCGTGAGCATCTTCGCCGTTACGCGCGCAGCAAAAACGAAACAGGCCGTCCGGGAACGAGGCCACTCTCACCGCTGCCTCGCAGCGCGGAGCGCGCTTTGTTATACAGCGGTGTCGTCTGACGCCGGGCGTTCAGCCGCATAGTAGTGATGGGGAAACAATCTCCGCATTTCGCCTTCGATCCAGGCTTCGGCCTCGGCATTCACGTCGTTCGGCTCCCGCCCGGCGGCCTCAATCGGCGGCCCGATACTGACGATGATTTCCCCCGGATGTTTCACCCACGCGTTCTTTGGCCAGTATTCGCCGGCATTGTGCGCCACCGGCACGACCTTCGCACCGGCCTCGCTGGCCAGCCAGGCACCGCCGATCTTGTAACGCGCTGAACGTCCGGGGGGAATACGAGAACCTTCCGGGAACACCACCACCCAGAAGCCTTCCGCGAGCCGCCTGCCACCTCTTTCCGCAACCTGCTCAAGCGCATCGCGACCGGCTCCCCGATCAATCGCCACAAACGGCATCTGCGCCAGCCCCCAGCCGAAAAAGGGAATTCTCAACAATTCGCGCTTCAACACGAAACACAAGGGCGGAAAGATCTGCTGAAAACTCAGCGTCTCCCAAGCCGACTGATGTTTGGCGAGCACCACCGAGGGTTCGTCGGGAATATTTTCTGCGCCAAGCAGGCGATAGCGGATTCCCAGCACATGTCGCGTCAGGTACAACGCGATGTGCGTCCATGAGCCGATGATGCGGTAACGCGTCAGCGGGCTGAACGGAAAGGTGAGGAAACTGAACAGCGCATAGGGCGGCGTGATCACGATCAGCGCCAAGGCAAACAGAAGCGAACGCAGGAGATTCATTACTCGTGTGTAAAACGCTCGACCAGGCTTGCAAGGTCAGGATAGATTTCTGTAGCTTCAGGCAACTCCGGGTCCTGACGCGTATGCGCACCCTTGCCGGTCAGCACCAGATAGGGTTTCGCCCCTACCGCCACGGCGGCCTGGAGGTCACGCAGGCTGTCGCCCACTACCGGAACGGTCGTCAGGTCCACGTTGAAACGCTCGCCGATTTCCTGATACATGCCCGGTTTGGGCTTGCGGCACTCGCAGGGTGAATCTGCCGCATGCGGGCAGAAAAAGATCGCGTCCAGCCGCCCTCCGGCCTGAGCGATGCGCTTCACCATTTTGTCGTGGAT
>DATGNI010000004.1:0-4286 GCA_035306825.1 Azoarcus sp.
AAGTCGCAGAATGCATCGGTTGCCAGCTTCGTGCTGTACCTAGTGGGCGAAGGGATCGAGAAGAAAGAAGCTGACTTTGCTGCTGAAGTAGCCGCGCAAGCCGCTGCAGCTCAGAAGTAAGAGGCCACTTATGACCGCCGCCTACAAACGCATCATGTTGAAGCTGTCGGGCGAGGCCCTGATGGGGGATGACTCGTACGGCATCAACGATGAAGTGGTTTCACGGATCGTCTCCGAGATCGGCGAAATCATCGATCTCGGTGTGCAAGTCGGTGTGGTGATTGGCGGCGGAAATATCTTTCGTGGCATGAAAGGTGCTGCGGCGGGCATGGATCGCGCCACGGCTGATTACATGGGCATGCTGGCCACGGTGATGAATGCGATGGCGTTGGCGGATGCGATTCAACGGGCGGGACTGTTCGCGCGTGTGCAATCCGCATTGCGCATCGATCAGGTGGTTGAGCCCTATATTCGCGGTCGCGCCATTCGACACCTTGAAGAAGGGCGCATCGTGATTTTTGCGGCCGGCACGGGGAATCCATTTTTCACGACCGATACCGCCGCGGCGTTGCGCGGTTCGGAGATGGGTGTCCAGATTGTGCTCAAGGCGACCAAGGTGGATGGTATCTATACCGACGATCCGAAGAAGAATGCCGCCGCCCAGCGCTTTCACCGGATCAGTTTCGACGAAGCCATTGGGCGCAACCTCGAAGTGCTGGATGCCACCGCATTTGCTTTGTGCCGTGACCAGAAGCTGCCGATCAATGTGTTTTCGATCTTCAAACCGGGTGCGCTCAAGCGCGTCGTGATGGGTGAAGACGAAGGCACACTCGTTCATTCCTGAGGTGACCTGACAATGATGTCCGATCTGAACAAGACCACCGAGCAGAAGATGCAAAAGTCCATCGACGTACTCGTCGCGGACCTTGCCAAGGTGCGTACGGGCCGCGCCCATACGGGGCTTCTTGACCACGTGATGGTCGAATATTATGGCAGCATGGTTCCGGTGAGCCAGGTTGCCAACGTGGGGTTGATCGATGCGCGCACGTTGAGCGTGCAGCCGTGGGAAAAGGGTCTGGCGCAGAAGGTGGAAAAAGCCATTCGCGACAGCGATCTGGGTCTCAATCCAGCGTCGCAAGGCGAATTGATCCGCGTGCCGATGCCGCAGCTGACCGAAGAGCGCCGCAAGGATTTGATCAAGGTGGTGCGCGCGGAAGCCGAGAAGGCCAAGGTGGCGATTCGTAACCTGCGGCGTGATGCCAACCAGCAACTCAAGGATGCCGTCAAGGAGAAGGAAATCTCCGAAGACGGCGAGCGTCGCGGGCAGGATTCGGTGCAGAAGATGACCGACAAATATGTTGCCGAAGTCGACAAGCTGCTCGCCGACAAAGAACATGAGTTGATGCAGATCTGACGCCCCGGAGCGACGCGCCCGCACGCCCATCCCGGGGAGGATTCATGGCGGAAACCGCCTATACCAGTTCAACACGAGGCGTTCCAGAGGTTCGTGATGTGCCTGCGCACATCGCGATCATCATGGATGGCAATGGCCGCTGGGCGCGTCGGCGCTTTCTGCCGCGTATCGCCGGGCACCGTCGCGGCGTGGAAGCGGTGCGCAGCGTCATCCGCACGTGCATGGAGCGCGGCGTGACGCATCTCACCTTGTTTGCATTCAGTTCCGAGAATTGGCGCCGTCCGCTCGAGGAAGTCTCTTTCCTGCTGCAGTTGTTCAGACGTGCGCTGCGCAATGAAGTGCACCGTCTGCATGAAAACGGTATCCGTTTTCGCGTCGTCGGTGACCTGTCGCGTTTTGACCCCGCGTTGATCGAAATGGTGCGCAACGCGGAAGCGCTGACTGCAGACAATGAAAAATTCGTACTCACCGTTGCGGCCAACTACGGCGGGCGCTGGGATATTCTGCAAGCGATGGGGCGTTTGGTTGCGCGCCATCCTGGGCGCAGCGACTTTACCGAAGCAGAGCTGGATGCCGAGCTTGCGATGCATTATGCGCCCGAGCCGGATCTGTTTATCCGTACGGGCGGAGAACAGCGAATCAGCAATTTCCTGCTGTGGCAGCTGGCCTATACCGAACTTTATTTCACCGATACGCTGTGGCCGGATTTTGGCGAGGCCGCGCTGGATGCTGCGATCGATTCGTATCGTTCGCGCGAACGCCGTTTCGGGCGTACCAGCGAGCAGTTGAAGGGTAATTCCGATGCTTAGGCAACGCGTTGTCACCGCGACTTTCTTGGTCGCAGGTTTTCTGGCCGCCTTGTTCTGGGCCCCACCGTCGCTGTGGTGGCTGCTGGTGGTTTGCGCGACGGCGCTTGCGGCACGGGAATGGGCCGGACTGGCCGGTTTTTCTCTGTTTGGCGGCTTGATTTTTGTGGTGTCGACCGCGTTTCTTGGCGGTGTGGCGGGATGGCTCGCGCAGACCTTGCCGGAGCACGACTGGATCTGCGCAGTGTATGCGGTGAGTGTGCTGTTTTGGGTGTTTGTTGCGCCGTTGTGGCTGGCCAAACGTTGGGTGCTGGGCGGTCCGTTGCGCGCGGTGCTGACCGGCTGGGTGGTGTTGGTACCGATCGCGTTGGCGTTGGCGCACGTGCGAGAGGTCGGCGCCGTGCTGCTGCTCGGAGCCATGAGTCTGGTATGGGTGGCCGATATGGCCGCGTACTTTTCCGGCCGGGCCTTTGGTCGACGCAAGCTGGCACCGTCGATCAGTCCGGGTAAGACGCGAGAGGGTGCGTATGGAGCGATTCTCGGCGTGATCGTGGTTGGCTTGATCTATCGCGCGCTGGGCGGAGAGACGGGCCTGTCAGCCCAGCCGTGGCCCGCCTGGCTGATCGCACTGCTGGTCTTGACGGTGTTGAGCATTCTGGGTGACCTGTTTGAATCGTTGCTCAAGCGTCAGGCCGGCGTGAAGGATTCGGGTAACTTGCTGCCCGGCCACGGCGGGGTGCTTGACCGGATTGACAGTCTTGCGCCAACGCTGCCGCTGATTGGCTTGATCATACTGTGGGCCGGACGTTGACCATGACCATGCGTAGCGTTGCAGTTTTCGGTGCAACCGGCTCGATCGGCATGAATACGCTCGATGTCATCGCGCGTCATCCGGAGCGCTTTTCGGTTTTTGCGGTGACGGCCAATCGCCAGATTGATCGCCTGTACGAGCAATGCTTGCGATTTACGCCGCGTTTCGCGGCGGTCAGCAGCGCGGAAGATGCGCAGAAGCTTGCGCAACGTTTGAAGGGAGCAGGCTGTCGCACTGAAGTGTTGACGGGCGAAGGCGTGCTGGAAAGCATTGCCGCGCACCCCGACGTCGACATCGTGATGGCCGCGATTGTTGGCGCCGCCGGCTTCAATTCGACATTCGCTGCCGCGCGAGCGGGAAAACGTCTGTTGCTCGCCAACAAGGAAGCTGCAGTGCTTGGTGGCGCCCTGTTCATGGATGCGGTGCGTGAAGGCGGTGCGACGTTGCTGCCGATCGACAGCGAACATAATGCGATATTCCAGGCCTTGCCGCGTGATTATGCGGGCGGTCTGGAAAGCGCAGGCGTGCGACGCATTGTGTTGACAGCGTCGGGAGGGCCTTTCCGGGATTGTCCTATCGAACACCTGGCTTCCGTCACACCGGAGCAGGCATGTGCCCATCCGAACTGGGTGATGGGCCGCAAGATTTCAGTCGACTCGGCGACGATGATGAACAAAGGGCTGGAAGTCATCGAGGCGCATTTCATTTTCCAGGCGCCGGCCGAGAACATCGACGTGGTGGTACATCCGCAGAGCGTGATTCATTCGATGGTTGAATATGTCGATGGATCAGTCATTGCCCAGCTTGGAAACCCTGACATGCGCACGCCGATTGCCCACGCTCTGGGTCATCCGGAGCGTCTGGAGGCGGGCGTCAAGCCGCTTGATCTGTGCGCAATTGGCCAGCTTGATTTTTCCAAACCGGATTTTGAGCGTTTTCCCTGTCTTGAGCTGGCTTATCAAGCTCTGCGTGCAAAGGGGACTGCACCGGCGGTGTTGAACGCAGCGAATGAAATTGCCGTGGAAGCTTTTTTGCACAATCGTCTGGCGTTTCGCAGTATTGCCGACGTGATCGCTGCTACGCTTGAGCGCGCAGGTGTGCAGGCGGTCGAAACGCCCGATTCCCTGTTCGAGGCAGACCGTCGGGCGCGTGAGTTGGCGCGGGACGAAACCGGTCGCCGCTCCGCGTAAACAGGCCATGTCCAGATGAATTTTTTCGAATACCTCATTCCTTTTGTCATTGCTCTCGGCGGCTT
>DATGNI010000005.1:0-20515 GCA_035306825.1 Azoarcus sp.
CACTACACGCTTTCCGAGCGTCCCAGTCCCGCTCTGATTCAGAACACGTTGATCAACCTGCTGTATGCGGTTGAAAACCACGGCTCGATCTCCGCTGCGGCCAAACATCTTGGCTATTCCTACCGTCATGTGTGGGGTGAATTGAAACGTTGGGAAGGCGAACTCGAACGCACGCTGATCATATGGGAGAAGGGACAGCCGGCACGGCTGACCGAATTCGGCACCAAACTGCTGTGGGCCGAACGCCAGGCCCAGGTGCGCCTGCAAGCGCAGATCGAAAACCTCCGTGCGGATCTCGAACGCGCTTTTGCGGTGGCGTTTGACGAATCCACCCATGTTCTGAGCTTTCACGCCAGCCATGACGACGCGTTGAGCAGCCTGCGCGAACACGCGCGTGCGACCAAACTCCATCTCGACATCCGTTTCACCGGCAGCGTCGATGCGATCCGCGCACTCAACGAAGGTCGCTGCATGATGGCCGGCTTTCACACCCGGCTGCAGCCGGCACGCAAATCGCTCGCCTATCGCACCTACAAACCGATGCTCAAGCCCGGTTTGCACAAAATCATCGGCTTCGCGCGCCGCACCCAGGGATTGATCGTCGCCCCCGGCAATCCGCTCGGCCTGACCGGATTGAAAAGTCTCGCCACCACGCGTGCGCGTTTCGCCAACCGTGCGCTGGGCGCAGGCACGCGTTTGCTGTTCGACGAATTGCTCGCCGAAGAGGGGCTCGCGCCGACCGCCATCCGCGATTATGACAGTGGCGAGCCCTCACACGCCGCAGTCGCGCAAGCAATCGCAGCCGGCCAGGCCGATGCAGGCATGGGCATTGAAGCAACCGCGCGGATGCGCGGATTGGATTTCATCCCGCTGGTCGAGGAGCAATATCATCTCGCTTGCCTGCGTTCGGCTCTGGACGAACCCGGCATCCAGGCCTTGCTCGCCGTGCTGCGCGCCGAAGCCTGGCACGCCACGCTCACGCGCCTGCCCGGCTACACGCCCGAGCACAGCGGCGAGGTCTTGGCGATGAGTCGTGTGTTGCCGTGGTGGCGTTACCGCACTCGCAAACCGGAGGCGAGCTGAAGCCTGCACCCCGTGCGGAATCCGCGGTTCCCACACCCATACGGCAACACAACGGCCCTCCTGCCAGGAGGGATTGCGCACGGTGTGGATTCTGAATAGCGCATGAGCATTGCGCAGCGAGTTGATCTGGATCAAAATCAGCCACGTAGATTGCTCACACCCTACGCCTCATCGTAATCCGTCCGGATTCGCGCCTGCGCATATCCGGCTCATCAGGAGAGTCTGTCTATGTCCCCCGTTTCCCGCCTCTTCAGCCAGCTTTTTCCGGCGCTGTTACTCAGCAGCGCAGCGGCTTTCAGCACCGTCGCCCTGGCTGACGATTACGAAGAATACCGCAGCTTTTTCGAACCTCTTCCGGCCTTGCCGCCGATCCCGGCAGACAATTCACTCACACCGGAAAAAGTCGAACTGGGCAAGATGCTTTTTTTCGAACCGCGCATTTCCGCCAGCGGCGTGATCAGCTGTGCCACCTGTCACAACCCGGCCCTGGGCTGGACGGACCGCATCGCGCGCGCCACGGGTCACGACGGCCAGGTAGGTGAACGCAATTCACCGACGGTGCTCAACTCGGGCTTTCTCAGCGCGCAATTCTGGGACGGCCGCGAGCCTGACCTGGAAGGCCAGGCCGTAGGTCCAATCGCCGATAGCGTTGAAATGGCAATGGAGCTGGACGCCGCCGTTCAGCGTCTGGCCGAATTCGATACCTATCACGAACATTTCGCTCTGGCCTTCCCCGAAGACGACGACCCCATTCACATCGACAACGTCGCCCACGCACTGGCGACCTTCCAACGCACGCTCAACACGCCGAACTCACCGTTCGACCGTTATTTGCGCGGGGATGACGACGCGATGAGCGAAGCCCAGAAACGTGGCATGAAGGCATTCGTCGAAAACGGTTGCATCGCCTGTCACCGCGGGGCCAACCTGACCGACAGCCTCTTTCATCGCTTCGAGCTACCCGGCTCGACCGATGAGGGTCGTTTCGTCGTCACCGGTGAAGAGCGCGATCGTTTCGCCTTCCGCACGCCCACCCTGCGCAACGTTGCGGTGACCTATCCCTACTTCAACAACGGCAGCGTGGACGAACTTTCCGATGCCGTCGAACTGATGGCCGATCAAATGCTCGGACGCGAACTGGAGGAGGACGTCATCAACGACATGGTCGCTTTCATGCACGCCCTCACCGGTGAGATGCCGAACGTAAGCTTCCCCGCATTGCCCTGAACCACGTTGCGGGCATGAAAAACCGGCCTCTCGGGGCCGGTTTTTTTATGGGTGCGCATGAACATCAATCAAGCAATGCCATCGACTTGATCTGCGCCCACACCGTGCGACCCGGCTCAAGGCCCAGCAGATGGCTCGAACGTCGCGTAATACGCGCGAGCAACGAGGTGCCGTTGGCATCGAGACGAACCAACGCATGCGTGGGCGCCTCGAGCTCGACAACACTGGTCACGGTGGCATGAATCAGATTGTTGATACTCGTACCCGAGGCCTTCTCCAAGGTCAGACTGACGTCTCGGGCATGGACACGCACGCGCACGGAATGACCCGGAGCATATTCACTGCGTGGCACCCACAGCTCACCTCCTGAAAACACAAGCCGGGAAAGATGCCACTGTTCGTCGTGCTCGACGATCTCTGCCTCGATCATCACGCTTGCCTCGGCATCGGCCGAAAGCGACAGATCGGTGCGCACCAACACCTCGGCCAGCGGCCCGTTGGCCTGCACCCGCCCATCTTCAATAAGCACCAGATGGTCGGCGAGCCGGATCACCTCGTCATGTGAATGACTGACATACAGCATCGGCATCGCGAGCTCGTCGCGCAACCGTTCCAGATACGGCAGGATTTCGCGTTTGCGCTCTCGGTCAAGAGCCGAAAGCGGCTCATCGAGCAACAACAGGCTCGGACTCGTCAGCATCGCACGTCCGAGCGCGACACGTTGCCGCTCACCGCCCGAGAGCTGATCCGGATACCGGCCCAACAGCGGTTCGATGTCGAGCAAGGCGACGATTTCATCTTCGTCGATACGGCGTTCCGCAAGCGGGGTACGTTTCCAGCCATAACGCAGATTGCCGCGTGCAGTCAGATGCGGGAACAAACTCGCTTCCTGAAACACATAGCCAATGCGCCGCTGATGTGGCGGCACAAACCGTTCAGCGTCTTGCCATACTTCGCCATTGAAGACGACATGACCCTTGTCGGGCTGTTCCAGCCCGGCCATGCAACGCAGAATCGTGGTCTTGCCCGAGCCCGATTTTCCGAACAGTGCAGTCACTCCGCGCGAGGGCAGTTGCACGTCGACATCCAGCACGAATGCGCCGCGATCCACGTAAAAACGAGCCGCAATCGTCATGACGCGACCCCCACCACCTTGAAGCGCCGATTGATGACGTATACCGCCAGCAACATCGAAAACGACATCACCACCAACACCAGCGCCAGATTGTGTGCAGCGGCAAAATTCATCGACTCGACATGGTTGTAGATCGCAACCGAAGCCACCTGCGTACGGCCGGGAATATTGCCGCCAAGCATGATGATCACGCCAAATTCACCCAGCGTATGGGCGAACGACAACACGGAAGCGGTGAGGAAGCCGCGCCGGGCCAGCGGCAACGAAACCGTCAGAAAGCGATCCACCGGGCGGGCGCGCAAGGTGGCCGCAGCTTCCAGCACGCGCGTGCCGGTGGAAGCAAACGCATTTTGCAACGGCTGCACCACAAATGGCAGCGAATAGATCATCGAGCCAATCACCAGCCCCGAAAAACTGAATGCAAGATGGCCCACACCGATGCGTTCAAGAAAGCCGCCCACAAAACCGTGCGGACCCAGCAGCAGCAGCAGGTAAAAACCGATTACCGTGGGTGGCAACACCAGAGGCAGCGTAACCATGGCCTCGACCAGGGTCTTGGCGCGAGATCGTGTGTGCGCGAGCCACCATGCGAGCGGTACGCACAAAACGATCAGAATCACGGTGCTGATAGAAGCCAGCTTGAGCGTAATCCACAGCGCCGTGAGATCCTGCGGTAAAAGCATGCGCGGCTCAGTCGTCGAAACCGTAACCGGCGGCCTTGATCACCGCACGCGCTTCAGACCCTTGCAGCCATTCCAAAAAGTGCTCGGCCGCTTCGGCATCGTCAGCGCGTTTCAATGCCACCCCAGCCTGAGCGATAGGCGAATACTCGTCCGCCGGCGGAATCCAGTGGGAGCCCGGAATCTCGCCGTTCTCGTCCGTCACCTGGGCCAGCGCGACGAAGCCCATATCGGCTGCGCCACTGGCAATTTGGCTGTACGTCTGGCCGATAGACTGCCCACGCACGATCTTGCCGGCCTCATCGAGCGACTCGAACACACCCCGTACAGTCATGATTTCCTGAGCGGCAACACCATACGGCGCAAGTTTAGGGTCTGCGATCGCGACATGCCGAAAATCATCGCTTTCCAGCACCTGCGCTTCAGCATCGACCACCCCCTCACGCACGCTCCACAGCACCGGAACGCCGTAGGCATAGATGAAACGCGTGTCTTTGAGGGTCAGGCCTTCCTCTTCAAGACGTTCCGGGCGAGCGGCGTCGGCCGAGAGAAACACGTCGAAAGGCGCGCCATTGACGATCTGCGTATAGAGTGCGCCCGACGAACCGGAGCTCAGCACCAGCGTATTGCCGCTCGCTTCCTGATACAGCGGAGCGAGTTTTTGGAGCGTGCCGTAAAAGTTCGCCGCAACGGCGACTTTCACTTCGGCCGCCCAGGCGGGCAGCGCAACGAGCAACGCAACGGCTGCGAAGAAGGTTCTGGTTTTCAACATAGGTCGTACTCCGAGTGATGATGCCTTGCGGCGGAAATCAGTCGTAGGTGGCGAGCATCACGCTGGAGGCCTTGAAAATGGCGCAGGCGCGCGTACCGACAGCGAGGCTCAGGTTTTCACTGCTTTCGTGCGTCAATACGGCCGCAAGGCTGCGGCCGGACGGCAACGTCAGGGTCACCTCATCATTCACCGAACCGTGGTGGATTGCGGTGATTTCTCCCCATAGCTGATTGCGCGCCGTCACGCGCAGTTCAGCATCGGTGGAAATCAACACCGAGGGCGCCTTGACGAAGGCGAAAACCTCTCGGCCAATCGCAAGTCCCAGATTCTCGGCGCTGGTACGGGTGATGACCGCTGCCAACTCTGTATCGTCATCGATACGCAGACGCACCTCGAAATCCACCTCACCGTCGCGCAATGCGACCACCGGGCCGGAAAACTGATTGCGCGCGCTGCTGCGCATTTTCATGCGGTGCATCAAGCGACGAAAACCGGCCACGTCAATCGGCTCCTCTTCACCCAGCCGGGCACCGACGCGTTCGAGCGCTGTCTGGGTTTCGATCTCGAGCGCGCGGTAGAGCGCAATCACACGACGTCCGTATTCGGTCAGGGCTGTGCCGCCCCCCTGACGGCCGCCCGTCACGCGCACCACGAGCGGTTCGGACGCAAGGTTGTTCATGGTGTCGATCGCATCCCAGGCCGCCTTGTAGGACAATGGCACCGCTTTGGCGGCTTGGCTGATCGAACCCAACTGGTCGACCGCTTCGAGCAAACGGATACGGGTGTCCGAAAAGGCCGTGCCGACTTCAGCCTCGATCGACACTCGACCGAGCAGACGTTCAGGAACTTTCTTGTTCATTGTATATATTCTTGTACATATCGAAAACACAAGAAAATCGAACTATAAACACCTAACCACCGCAATCGTTAACAATATATATACATGAGTATATAGCGTGACAGAGTTTGAAGACAAGCAGGCGAAGCCTTTGATAAACATCAGCGCTCGCAACGTGCTGCCAGCCCGCATTCGTGCGATTCACGACGATGGCACGATGAGCGGGATCGAACTCGAGCTGCGGGGAGAAGAAAGGCTGATAGCGACCGTCGCATGCACGAGCGTCGCTGAATTGGGGCTGCGTCCAACAAACGAAGTGTTGGCGATCGTGAAGGCGCCATGGTTTGCACTCGTCGCTGGCGGCAACGCCGTCAAGCTCGCGCTGCCGAATCAACTCATTGGCACGATCACCCATATCGTCTCCGGCACGGTGAATGCCGAAGTCTGGCTGCGCACCCTCGGCGGCAACGAACTCGTCGCGGTGTTGCCGCACGGCACGCTGGCTGAATGCGGACTTGCGATCGGCTCGACCGCCACGGCCGTCGTCAGCCCGGCCGAAATTGTGATCGGTCTCGCCCGCTGATTACAGGAAGAGATAGCTGCAAATCGCCACCGCCGCAATCACCGCCATCACATCAGCGGTCAATGCAGCGGCCAGCGTATGACGAATGCGGCGGATCTGCACGGCGCCGAAATACACCGCCAAGACGTAGAAAGTGGTTTCGGTCGAGCCCTGCAACGTCGTCACCAGCATGCCCACGTAACTGTCCGGCCCAATCGCCGGATCGTTGATGATCGACGCCATGACACCGTATGCCCCCGAACCGGACAAGGGACGCAACAGCGCCATCGGCAGGGCCTCGGCGGGCAAACCGAATTTGCCGGTGACGGCGCCGAGTGTCGCCACCATGTAATCCATCGCTCCACTTGCGCGGAACATACCGACCGCAACGAGAATCGCGACCAGATACGGAATGATGCGCAACGCAACCTGAAAGCCGTCCTTCGCGCCCTCAACAAACACTTCGTAAATGCGCACACCGCGCAGCGCGCCGAACAGCAGAAAACCGATCATCAGCCCCGGCACGATCCACGGCGAAATGGCCCGACCGTACACAATGGTGAATGGAATCAGCAAAAACAACGCGGCAAGCGCTACGGCCGACACCCATAATGGATACGCTCCGGTGTCCTCGATGGCTTCCCCTTCTTCATCCACCCACGGTCGCTCCAGCGAGGCTGCGTGTACATCCTTCGGGCCGACCGGAAAGAAGCGGCGATAGAGAAACGCCGCCGAAATGGCCGCAATCGTCGCGCACGTCGTGGCGAACAGAGTAGTGGGAAGGATCGCAGCTGGCTCCATCGAGCCCGCTGCAGCGCGGATGGCGATCACCCCGGTAGGCAACAAGGTAATACCCGAAGTGTTGATCGCAAGAAACAACGCCATCGCGTTCGTCGCGGTGCCAGGACGCTGATTGAGCTTGTCGAGCTCCTGCATCGCCCGGATGCCGAACGGCGTGGCCGCGTTCCCCAGCCCCAACGCATTGGCGGACATGTTGAGGATCATCGCCCCCATCGCCGGATGGTTGGGCGGCACCTCAGGAAACAGTCGCGTCATCAATGGCCGGATAACCTTGGCAATGATGGTCAGCATGCCGCCGGCCTCGGCCACCTTCATCAGACCGAGGAACAAGGTCATCACGCCGACCAGACCGATCGCCAGCTCCACCGCGCCGCCGGCCGAGTCGATCATGCCAGCGGACAGCGCCTCCATCGGAGACGTCCCGCCTTCAACGGGTATATAGGCCCATTCGCGCCACGCTGCAGCGATGAAAGCGATCAGGACGATGCCGAGGAAAATACCGTTCATAGCGCCGCATCAAAACACGACACCCGACGCGGCACAAGTCGGCTGAAAGACCTTCCAGGGAAAATGAAACCTCCCGCCATGCTTTTCACTTCATATCAGAACGAGATGGATGTTCCTGCACGGCGCACATCGTCCGGTCGGACATTTCTCCATGTGGACAACCCGACGCGCACCGTTGTGCGCAGAGGCCGCGTTTTCCATTCCAGGTCTGCGCCAAAAAGTTTCGGAGCCGAGCAGGAAGGCGCACACAATGAGCGGGCAGGCGGTGCTTTTTTGTCCGCACCAACAAAAAATTGCCCGCTCGGGCAAACCCCGGCGGGCAAGATGAAACAACGTTACAACGCTCCGATCAACCTGCGTCGCTCGCGCCATCCTGGCCCACCCAACGGGCCTCTTCACGGATAATCTGCCGGCCGCCGCTCAATGCATTGTGATTGCGCCGCAAGCCGGTAACGACGATCGGCAGCAGACCGTCGGGTCCGTTCTCTTCAAGATGCTCAAGCAACTGGTCGCGCATACGCGGATCCCAAAAGCGCTTCATGTGGCCGGCAACATCGTCGGCACCGGCTTCGAAATCAGCCGCAGCTTCAAAGAAAGTGCCGATCTGATTGGCCATCGCGATCAAGCGTTCGATTTTCATGTGGAGGTTCCTGAATACGTGGAATTCAAACGTTCGGGGTTGGCATAGACGACGTGTCCGGCATTGCGCGTGAAGCCAAGCAGCGTGACGCCGGCCTCTTCGGCGATACGCACCGCCAGTCCGGTCGGCGCCGAAATTGCGGCAACCAGACCAACCCCACGAGTGGCGGCTTTGGAGACGATCTCGTAGCTCGCACGGCTGGTAATGACGACAAAACCCTTATCATGCGCAAGGCCCTCTCGAGCGATCGCGCCGAGCAACTTGTCGAGCGCATTGTGACGACCGACGTCCTCGCGCACGCATAGCAGTTCCCCATCCAGGTTCGCCCAGCCCGCTGCATGCACCGCACCGGTGATGCGTTGCAATTGCTGACGCGGTGCAAGCGCAGTCATCGCACGGTGTACGGCCTGCGCCGTAACCTCTGCACTGGAACGGACCGGCGCCGGTTCACGCACCGCCTGCTCCAGCGTCTCGACGCCGCACAAGCCGCAGCCGGTGCGCCCGGCCAGGTTGCGACGACGCTGTTTGAGACGCATGAAGCATTCGGACGAGATCCGCAAATCAACCTGGATACCCGCATCGACCTGTACAGCCTCGAGATCGTAGAGATCACTCAGGTCGTTCAGGATGCCTTCGGACAGGCTGAAACCCACCGCGAAATCCTCGAGATCAGCCGGAGTCGCCAGCATCACGGCATGCGAAATGCCGTTATACACCAGCGCCACCGGCACCTCTTCGGCCACCTGGTCGATGCCATCGACGGTCTGGTCATTCGACCAGCGTTCCACCCGATGGCTGTTCCAGGTGTTCGCGTTTACAGACTGCCCGACGGCGGAGGACATGCATACGCTCATGGGTTTTCCGTTTCGCGCGCCTTGAGCAATTCAAGCTGCTCTTCGGTAAAGCGCAAGAAACCTTTCTGCCATTCCGAGGGCTGCGACACCGGCGTGACCTGCACCGCAGTGACCTTGTACTCAGGACAGTTGGTTGCCCAGTCGGAGCTGTCGGTAGTGATCACGTTGGCGCCGGATTCCGGGAAATGGAAGGTGGTATACACCACTCCCGGCTGAACGCGTTCAGTGATCTCCGCGCGCAGCACGGTTTCACCCGCGCGGCTGGTGATGCCGACCCAATCGTCCTGACGGATGCCGCGATCTTCGGCATCGTGCGGATGGATCTCCAGACGGTCCTCGCTGTGCCACATCGAATTCTTCGTACGTCGAGTCTGTGCACCGACGTTGTATTGCGACAGAATACGACCCGTGGTCAGAATCAGCGGGAACTTGCGCGAAGTACGCTCAACACTCGGAACGTAACGCGTGACAGCAAATTTGCCTTTACCGCGCACGAACTGCTCGACGTGCATGATCGGCGTACCCGCTGGCGCATCGTCGTTACACGGCCACTGGATTGAACCCAACTCCTCGATACGGCTGAAACTCACGCCGCGGAAAGTCGGCGTCAGGCGCGCGACTTCGTCCATGATTTCGGACGGATCCTTGTAGTTCATCGGGTAACCGAGCGCATTGGACAGCGCCTGCGTGGTTTCCCAATCCGCCAGTCCGGCCATCGGCTGCATGACCTTGGTCACACGCGAAATGCGTCGCTCAGCGTTGGTGAAGGTGCCGTCTTTTTCGAGGAAGGACGAACCCGGCAGGAAGACGTGGGCAAACTTGGCCGTCTCATTGAGGAACAGATCCTGCACGATCAGGCATTCCAGCGACTCCATCGCGCGCGCGACGTGCTGGGTATCCGGATCGGACTGAACGATGTCTTCGCCCTGCACATACAAGCCTCTGAACAGACCGTCGGTGGCGGCATCGAACATGTTCGGGATACGCAGGCCCGGTTCGGCCTCCAGCTCAACCCCCCATTCAGATTCGAATTCCGCTCGCGCGGTGGCGTCTGACACGTGGCGATAGCCCGGCAATTCGTGCGGGAAGGAGCCCATGTCACATGCCCCCTGCACGTTGTTCTGACCGCGCAACGGGTTGACGCCGACCCCTTCACGGCCGATGTTTCCGGTCGCCATCGCGAGGTTGGCAATGGCCATGACCGCAGTCGAACCTTGGCTGTGCTCGGTCACACCGAGACCGTAGTAGATTGCGGCATTGCCACCGGTGGCAAACAGGCGCGCAGCGGCACGCAATTCCTCAGCCGATACACCGATGGTTTCGGCAAGCGCCTCGGGGCTGTTCTCTTCCTGCGCGATGAAAACTTTCCACTCTTCGAAAGCCGGCATTTCGCAACGTTCGCGCACGTACTCTTCCTGCATCAACCCTTCGGTGACGATGACGTGAGACAACGCGTTGATGATCGCCACGTTGGTGCCCGGACGCAGCTTGAGGTGATAGTCGGCCTTGACGTGGGGCGACTTGACCAGATCAATGGTGCGCGGATCGATGACAATCAGCTTCGCGCCTTCGCGCAAACGGCGTTTCATCTGCGACGCAAACACCGGGTGGCCGTCCGTCGGGTTGGCGCCGATGACCATGATGACGTCTGACTTGAGCACCGAATCGAAGGTTTGCGTACCCGCCGATTCACCCAAGGTGACCTTGAGCCCGTAACCGGTGGGCGAGTGGCACACGCGCGCGCAGGTGTCGACGTTGTTATTCCCGAACGCGGCACGCACCAACTTCTGAACGAGATAGGTTTCTTCGTTGGTGCAGCGCGACGAGGTAATGCCACCGACTGCATCACGGCCATATTTGGCCTGAATGCGCTTGATCTCGGAGGCCGCGTAATTGATCGCTTCATCCCACGACACTTCCTGCCACGGATCGGTGATTTTCTTGCGAATCATCGGCTTGGTGATGCGATCCGGATGGGTGGCATAACCAAACGCGAAACGACCCTTGACGCAGGAATGGCCGTGGTTGGCCTTGCCGTCCTTGTGCGGAATCATGCGCACAACGGTTTCGCCCTTCATTTCCGCCTTGAATGAGCATCCCACACCGCAGTATGCGCAGGTGGTGGTTTTGTAGTGTTCGGCCTGACCCAGCTCGACCACACTCTTTTCCATCAGCGTTGCGGTCGGGCAGACCTGCACGCATGCACCACAAGACACACACTCCGAGTCCATGAAGTCTTCGTTCTGGCTGGCCGCAATGCGTGAAGCAAAGCCTCGGCCGTCAACCGTCAGCGCGAACGTGCCCTGGGTTTCCTCGCAGGCACGCACGCAGCGGTTACACACGATGCACTTGGAAGGGTCGTAATTAAAGTACGGGTTGGACGCATCCGTCGTGTCATTGAGGTGGTTGGCACCTTCGTAGCCATAACGCACCTCGCGCAAGCCCACAACGCCCGCCATGTCCTGCAGTTCACAGTTGCCGTTGGCGGAACAGGTCAAGCAATCGAGCGGGTGGTCGGAGATATACATCTCCATGACGTTGCGGCGCAGATCGGCAACCTTGTCCGTCTGGGTCTTGACCGACATGCCTTCGGCAACCGGTGTGGTGCACGAGGCCGGCGTGCCGCGACGGCCTTCAATTTCGACCAGACACAGACGGCATGAGCCGTAGGCTTCGAGACTGTCCGTGGCGCACAGCTTCGGAATATTGATGCCGGCCTCAGCAGCGGCACGCATCACGGAAGTGCCTTCCGGCACCGTGATTTCGACGCTGTCGATGGTCAAGGTGACAAGGTTTTCCGACGTGCTTGCCGGCGTCCCATAATCGATGTCGTTCAGGTGGTAGAGCATCGGATAATCCTCCTCAGGCCGCCTGGTTGGCGGACTCCTCAATACCGAAATCGGTCGGGAAGTGGTTGAGTGCGCTCAGCACGGGGAAGGGCGCCATGCCGCCGAGTGCGCACATGGAACCGTCGAGCATCGTGTCGCACAGCTCGCGCAGCAAAATGACCTGCTTGGGACGTTCTTTCCCATCCACAATGCGTTCAATGACTTCTGCGCCGCGTGTTGCACCAATCCGGCAAGGGGTGCATTTCCCACACGATTCAATCGCACAGAATTCCATCGCAAAACGCGCCATCTCGGCCATGTCGACGGTGTCATCGAACACCACCAGACCACCGTGACCGAGCATCGCGTCTTTCGCGGCAAGCGCTTCGTAATCAAGCGGCAGGTCGAAGTTGGATTCCGGCACGTAAGCGCCTAACGGACCGCCGATCTGTACCGCGCGAATCGGACGACCGCTCCTGGATCCACCCCCGAAGTCATACAGCAACTCACGGATGGTCAAGCCAAAAGCCACCTCGACCAGACCGCCATACTTGACGTTGCCGGCGAGCTGGAAGGGCAGGGTGCCACGCGAACGGCCAACGCCGTATTCCTGGTAGTTCTCTCCGCCCTGGTCGAGGATCACCGGCACGCTGGCGAGCGAAATCACGTTATTGACCACGGTCGGCTTGCCGAACAAACCCTCGATCGCCGGCAGGGGCGGCTTGTACCGCACCATGCCGCGTTTGCCTTCCAGGCTTTCCAGCAGCGAAGTTTCCTCGCCACAGATGTAGGCACCCGCGCCGCGACGCACTTCAAGAAAGAATGTCTTGCCTGAGCCGAGGATGTCTTCACCCAGATACCCGCGCGCCATGCCCACCTCAATGGCCTCATTGAGGATCTCTTCCGCGTAGGGGTATTCCGAACGCAGATAGATGTAGCCTTGCGTCGCGCCCACTGCGAGACCCGCGATGGTCATGCCTTCAATCAGCACGAAGGGGTCGCCTTCCATGACCATGCGGTCGGAAAAGGTGCCCGAGTCGCCCTCGTCTGCGTTGCACACGATGTATTTCTGGTCAGCCGGGGCGTTGAGCACCGTATTCCACTTGATGCCGGTCGGGAACGCTGCCCCGCCACGGCCACGCAGACCGGAAGTGGTGACCTCTTCCACGATTTGCGCCGGTTCCAGTTTCAACGCATTGGCAAGACCGCGATAACCGTCGTAGGCAAGGTAATCATCGAGCGACACCGGATCCGTCAGGCCGATACGCGCAAAGGTCAGACGTTGCTGCTTCGCGAAATACGGAATCTGTTCGGTCAGGCCAAGGCTCAAACGATGCTGTTCGCCATACAGGAAGTTGGCCTCGAACAGCTCGGACACATCTTCCGGCTTGACCGGACCGTAGGCAACGCGACCTTCAGGCGTCGACACTTCGACCATCGGCTCCAGCCAGAACATGCCGCGCGAACCATTGCGCACGAGGTTGATGGTTGCGCCACGCTTGGCCGCCTCGACGGCAATGGCGCGCGCCACCTTGTCCGCACCTTTCGAGATGGCAGACGAATCACGGGGGACATAAACGGTAACGGTCATTATCGAGCCCTCAGCGAATCGACGATTTCGTCGAAGGATTCCGAACTCACTTCGCCGACCACTTCGCCATTCACCATGATCGACGGCGAACAGGCGCAGTTGCCCAGACAGAACACCTCGTCGAACGAGATCGCTCCGTCTGCGGTGGTTTCGTGAAAATCAACACCCAGCTTCTTTTTCGCGTGCTTGATGAGATCATTCACGCCCATCGCCTGGCACGCTTCGGCGCGGCAAATCTGCAGGGCATGACGCCCCGGCGGCGTAGTGCGGAAATCGTGATAAAAAGTCAGCGTGCCATGCACCTCGGCACGCGACAGGTTGAGTGCCTCGGCAATCAACGGTATGGAATCCTCCGGCACGTAGCCGAGCTCATCCTGGATACCGTGAAAGATCGGCAGCAACGCGCCGGGCATGTCCTGCAACGCCGAAACGATGCCCAGGACCTTGTCGCGATCCCAGTCGGCCTGGTCGATGTTCATGGTCTTCCTCTGAATTACTTGAAAAACGATCCATTCGGGTTATGCTGGATTCAGAAGGAACGCATATGCAAATACGTTCATATAAATACAGTCGCAACCCAAATACTGTTTTTGGAAGGTAGCAGAGGATCAAAAGCCTCTCAATATGAGATAGTTTGCACATGAAGTTCAAAATTTCGATCCAGCCCGCTTGGCGTGTGACGCGCGACGAAGAGGTCGAGCTGGCCCTGCCGGGGTTGCTCGCTCTGCTCGCCGCCATCGACGAACTCGGCCAGATTGAACAGGCGTGCGCACACCTGAAGGTGTCCTACCGTCACGGCTGGGGACTGTTACGCACCGGCGAGGAAGTTTTCGGCACGCCATTGGTGAGCAAAACGCGCGGGCGCGGCACTTCGTTAACAGCGCTGGGCAAAAAACTGTTGTGGGCAGACAAGCGTATTGCCGCACGGCTCGCACCGACCCTCGACAGCCTCGCCTCCGAACTCGAAACCGAACTGATGAAGGACATCGAGCATCGCAAGCAGATCCTGCGCGTGCACGCCAGCCACGGCTTCGCCGTCGAGACGCTGCGCGGCCATCTGGTAGAGGCCGCAATTCCGGTAGAGTTGAAATACTGCGGCAGTCTGGACGCGGTCGCCGCCCTTGCGCGGGGAGATTGTGATGTGGCCGGCTTTCACGTACCGCTGGGAAAATTCGAAGCGGCCGCATGGGAACAGTACCGCCGCTGGTTGAAGCCGAAAAAACATCGCCTGATTCATCTCGCGGTACGCCAACAGGGACTTTTCGTGCCGCCCGGAAACCCGAAAAACATTACCGGGCTGGACGATCTGGTGCGCAAGGATGTCGTCTTCGTAAACCGCCAGCCCGGCTCCGGCACACGCATTCTGCTTGATCTGTTACTCGATGAGCGCGGCCTCGACAACGACCAGATCCACGGTTTCCGCAACGCCGAACTGACCCACGCCGCAGTGGCCGCCTATATCGCCAGCGGCATGGCCGACGTCGGCTTTGGCGTACACACTGCCGCCCACCGCTTTCATCTCGACTTCGTGCCCATCGCGGACGAACGTTATTTTATTGCCTGCAATGCCTCGATGATGAAATCTGACGCCGTACGCGGCATGCTCGAGATCATGCAGCATGAGAACTTCCACGCAGTTGTCGACCGCTTGCCGGGTTACGACAGCACCGATGCCGGACAACAACTGACCCTGGATCAGGCAATTCCGCCGGCACCCTGAGCCGGTTGGCAAGCATCTCATTCCAATTCATGCGATGATTGCGTCGCATCCGAACTCATTCCGCACGAACATCCGATGGAAGCTGAAAGCCCTCAAGAAAAAACGGTTGTCGAAACGCCTCAAGCGAACATCGAACCACGCGAAGTCTTGCGTCGCCTGCAGGAAATTTCCCCGACGTTCCGCGATTGCAAACCACTCGCACTCGGGATCGACAAGGCCATCCAGGAGCGTTTCCCGGAATTCAATCGCAAGCTGGTGCGTGCAACGATGCGCATGCACGTTTCTTCGACGCGCTATCTGAAAGCCCTCGAAAGGGCGACGGAGCGATTTGATCTCGACGGCAATGTCGATGGCGAGATCACCGAGGAACACCGTAGCCACGCCTCGCAGACACTGAAAGAACGTTTTGCCGCCGCGGCGAAACGCAAACGCGAGCAGGAGAAAACGGCGCGCGCTCAACAACGGGAAGAAGCCTCCGAACAGCGCAAGGCCGAACGGCTGCAGCAGCTGGTCGGCAAATTCTCGAAGCGCTGACACACCCTCCGCCCCAAACGAAGGTCCGAACGCCCGAACGTTAAGGTCGGCGAGTGTTTGTGACGGCCTGTTGCGCCGCGCTGCCAACAAAACCCGGCGCGTCACGCTCGTTCCACACGCCTTCTGTATCTATGCAAGGTTGTGGCTATCCAGCTCCAGCAGCGTTGCCGCACGCTGCGACACCACCAGCATCAGCTTCATCCCGGCACGCGTTGCGCCCACAAACAGCTTGCGTCGATTACGCTCGCTGAGCGCTTCGAAATCGATTTCGGTGAAAATCACGCACGGTGCGGCCTGACCCTTGAAGCGGTGCACCGAATCAATGAGAAAGTCTCCCTGGGTATATTCAGGCGAGCCGACCAGATCGTAGCGTCCGGTGAACGCGCGCAGACTGTGCTGACCCAAGCGTTCCAGCCCGGTGAAAGACGAATTTTCCCGACCGCGAAAAGTGACCAGCGCGATGTGTTCCCGACGAAATCCGAGGCCAATTGCACGCGCGATCGCCTGGCGGGTCCGGCTCATCATTTCCGTTTCGTCCTCCCACACCATGACCTCAACGCCCGAACGCGCCAGCGGACTGCCCGCCGTAAACGGCCGCGCAGGCGCAAGGATACGGTTGAGCAGGGCGACGATGTCAGACGGGCTGCGGAAATTGCACTCACTGGTAAGACGCACCCAGCCCGGCAATTCCACCTCGGGGCGGTCGTACAGATTTTGCATCGGATCTTCCAACCACCACGCGCGGCCTTCCGACGGAATCAAGCGGAGCAGGCTGTCATGCCATTCGGCAGTGAAATCCTGTGCCTCATCGACGATCAGCTCGTCATAGCAAGGCAGCAGCGGCAGGGCGATGAAGTCTTCAACGAGCCGCGTAAAGGCATCCGGCCGGGAAAAGTCAGGCGGCTGACCAGCGTTCGTGAGCATGCGGTCACACAACTGGTGATAGGTGACAACCTCCGCCTGCGAGGGCGCAATGCGCGCGATATGATCCGCCAAAGGTCGGTTGTAGCACACGTAAAGCGCGCGCCGCTCGGCCGCGCGCGCGTCGTTCAGCACGGCCAATGCGAGCTGGGTTTTGCCGCTCCCGGCGGTGCCCGTCACGCGCAGGCGATGCGGCGAGGCTTCGATGCGGCGCCCCCATTCGGCCAGCCCCCCGGCGAGCCGGGTGTATAGCATCGTAACCTGACCGACCAGGGCGCTCGGATCGGGCGCGAGCTCCAATTCATCGGCGAAAAATCGATCCAGGCGGGCCATCACGTCCGACGGGGCGTTTTCCTCTGCTCCCTCACCGGCAACCAGATCGCGCACCCGCGCGATGAGCTGATCGCGCCGGCTGCTGTCGATGATGCGCGTCGGATCCATCCCGACGCTGCCGGCTTGACGCACGACGCAATCCGGACAGTAGAGCAACAGATCAAGCACCGGTTCCGCACCGTCCAGGATCGTTCTGAGCCGAGCGCGCAGGTGATCGGCGGTGCGAGCGAGCTCTACACTGACATTACGTCGAGCGCGAATATGGCGTTTGACCAAGCCTTCCGGGGTTTCCTCAAGAAAACCGGCGACCTGCTGAATCAACAACACCCGTCCGAGCGGCCCCACGACCACGAAGTCCACGTTGCCGAACAACAGCCGTTCGTGCGCGGCGCGCGTCCAATGGTTGCCGTGATAGACCACGCAGTCAGCCGGCAGGCCATTGTCCAGCTCGATCAGCGTGTCAAGTTTGCGCGCCTGCGCGCCGCTGGCGGACAGCTCGCGCCAGCCTTCAGGATGAATGCGGGGCATGGGACGTCTGGGCAGCATGGTTGGCAATCCGCATGGTAATACGGGAAATCCCCTTCTTGCTGTCTTTCGGGAGGCGAGCCATAGTGAAACAGCGGTTGCGGATTACATATCTTCATGACAAAAGAATGTCTTCACGGAGGATGTTTCATGGCTACATTTCATGCCTTGGCAATCAAGAGGCTTCCCGGCAAGGTCGGGCTGATAGGCAAACCCGAAACGCCTCCAGCCGAAATACTGCTCGAGCAGCCCGCCCTATCGGTAATGACCGACCTGACCCGCATTCCAGCGGCCTCGGTCTCGCCCGACGAATCCGTGGACCAGGCTCACACACGCATGCTCGAACGCCGCGTGCGAATGCTGTTTGTCATTGACACCTTCGAAACCCTGTTTGGCCTGGTCACATCCACCGACATACTCGGCGAAAAACCCATGCAGATCGTGCGTGATCGCGGCATACATCACGATGAAATCCGCGTGCAGGACATCATGACGCCGGTCTCAGCCGTCGAGGCACTTGGTCTCGAGCAGGTGAAGCAGGCCCGCGTGGGCGAGATTGTCGAGACCATGCGTGAGCAGGGCCGTCACCATATGCTCGTGGTGCGGCGCACCGAAAGTGACGCATTGCAGGTATGCGGCGTGTTTTCCGCTGCAGATCTGTCACGCCTTCTGGGATTTGAAATCGTGCCGCTGACGGTGGCGAGGACTTTCGCCGAAATCGAGAAAACCCTCGCGCACGAGTAGGGCCCCCAGGCCACCCTCCTCATTCCGCGGAGTCAGATCGCGCCGAACCCGTAACGTTTTAATATTGCCTGCGCCTCCGGCGACAGGACGTGCTCCGCCAACGCCGCGCCCTGGGACGCGCCCTCACGCACTGTCATTCCATAGGTCGCGCCAATCGCGAGTGCGTCCGGCACTTCAATGATCTGCAGCTTCGGCAACGCCTTCTGCGCCGCGACCGCATTGGTGCAATACGTCAGAAAAATATCGGCGCGGTCCTCATCCATGACCCAGGCATACTGATTCACCCCTTCAGGCGGCGGGGCCGAATCGGGGCCGCCAGTGAGCTTGAGCGCTTTCGCGTCGAGTGCGGAAAAAGCGCCCGGGTGCAGTGTTTCCGCTTTCTCGAACAGCCCCCACGCGTAGTCACCGGATGGGTCGGCCTTGGGCGTCGACGTACCCACCCTGACCGCGGGGTCAAGCAGGACATCCAGCAGATTGTCGCTGTGCACCGCGACCTCCGGTTGCGCCAGCCCGCACAGGTTGTTGCGTGCAAACACCACCGGCTGCGTCCAGCCGCCGGCCTCCGCAAGACGTGCCGGATGCGCGACATTCGCCGAAGCGAACACCTGTACTTCCGCCCCTGCTTCAATGCGTTCTCGCAACAGGCCCGACGGCGCAAAGGTCGTCACCACTGACTGCCCCGTTTGCTCAGTGAACTGTTCAACAACCTCCGTCAATGCGCCACGCAAACTGCCTGCAGCATAAAGGGAGATCTCATCAGCAGGCTGCGCGATGGCAGCGCCGGAATATACACACGCAACAATGAATGCACGGGGCAAGGCGGTACGCATGGCAAGCACTCCGGAACACGTAAAAAGTTCATTATAGGTGCACCGCCGCGCGGCAGTTCAAGCGACGCGCCCCGCAACGGCGAGCCCGGTTTTACGAAAAAGCGCGACTGTAGCCGCCCAAGGCGGGCTGTCGCAGACCTGTCTTGATCGACCTGTCGATCTTTACCGCCCTTGGAAGACTTGATGTTGCACCGCGAAAAAGGGCGGGTACACGTTATAATTCCGCTCTTTCTTTTGCTTTAAAAACAGGATCTTTTGTGCTCGTAGCGGCCAACATCACTCAGCAATTCGGGGCCAAGCCCCTGTTCGAAAACGTTTCCGTGAAATTCGGCGAAGGCAACCGCTATGGCCTAATCGGGGCCAATGGGGCGGGCAAGTCGACGTTCATGAAAATTCTGTGCGGCATTCTCGAACCATCCGCCGGCAACGTATCGAAAGAACCGATGGAGCGCATGGCCTATCTGCGCCAGGATCAGTTCGCTTTTGAAGACTCGCGGGTGATTGACGTGGTGCTGATGGGGCACGAAGAAATGTGGGCGTGCATGCAGGAAAAAGACGCCATCTACATGAACCCGGAAGCCACTGAGGAAGACTTCATGCACGCCGCCGAGTTGGAGGCGAAATTCGCCGAATACGACGGCTATACCGCCGAAGCCCGGGCGGGCGAGCTGCTTCACGGCGTAGGCATCGGCAGCGAGTTGCACAACGGCCCGATGAGCGAAGTCGCCCCGGGTTGGAAATTGCGCGTGCTGCTGTGTCAGGCGCTGTTTGCCAACCCCGACATCCTGTTGCTCGACGAACCGACCAACAACCTCGACATCAACACCATCCGCTGGCTCGAGGACGTGCTCAACAGTCGTGACTGCACAATGGTGATCATTTCGCATGACCGCCACTTCCTGAACCAGGTGTGCACGCACATGGCGGATCTGGATTACGGCACGATCACGATATACGCCGGCAATTACGACGACTACATGGAAGCGTCGATGATCGCGCGTGAGCGCCAACAGGCGGCAAACAGTCGGGCGAAAGAAAAAATCGCCGACCTGCAAGGCTTCGTGCGTCGCTTCTCGGCCAACAAATCCAAGGCCAGGCAGGCCACCAGCCGTCTGAAGCTGATCGACAAACTCAAGCCGGAAGACGTGAAACCGTCGAGCCGACAATATCCGTTCATTCGCTTCGAATACGACGAGAAGGACAAACTGCATCGCCTTGCGTGCGAAATGGAAAATCTTTCGTTCGCCTACGAAGGCATGGACAAGCCGCTGATCAACAATTTCAACCTGGCGCTCGAAGCGGGCGAGAAGGTCGCGATCATCGGTGAAAACGGCGTCGGCAAGACCACCATGCTGAAGCTGATGATGGGGGAGCTCACCCCGCAGAAGGG
>DATGNI010000006.1:0-26480 GCA_035306825.1 Azoarcus sp.
AAACTTTCTTTTTGTGGTCGCCGGTGATCTCTGCAGATGGTTGTCAAGTAGGATGACACTTTAGCGTTGTCATCAGTTTTCCAACGGAGAAAGGCTGGTCATCGCCATGCGCTTCTAGAGTAACATAGGTGCTTGTATTAAATACGATTGTATGCTGCAAGGTGGTTCTAGTCTCTCTGTTCTGTTGCAACCCATATGGGTTGATACTTTATTTGCATCCCACAGAAAATACGGAAGCGAAATAATATCGGTCGTCCGTAGGACTTTTCTTCTGCCAATAGCCTTTTGCAGACGCCGACCGATTTGTTTGGGGCGGCTGAAGAGGTCGCCGGACAAGATCGCAACAATGCGACAAGGACGCTGCGAAACGCAGCGGGCGCGGTTTACGGAGGGAGATGTTTGAAATTCTGCCGTCCTGCTTTTCTGGCTCTCTGCGCGAGCGCAGCGTTCTTGTTCAATGGCTGTGCCAGTGTGCAACCCGAGCCCCTGCCGGCCCCCTTTCAATTGCCTGCGCAGTTCACGGCTGCGACCGGTCAGGATTATGCACCGGAAGATTTTTGGTGGCAGACGTTTGGCGATGCGCAACTGAATGAGTTCGTTGAAACGGCGTTGGAAAAGAATCCGGCGTTGGCTCAATCGCTTGCGCGCGCCCGGATGGCTGAAGCCCAGGCGCGTCTGAATCGCGCGGATCAGTTGCCGCAGGTGGGTTTGGGGGTGGGAACAACCCGCCAACGACAAAATCTTGCCGACCCCATGGGGCAAGAGGTGGCGGTCATTTCGACGAATCACAACGCCGCGCTGGATATAAGCTGGGAAGTGGATTTGTGGGGTCGGCTGGCGGCGTTGTCCGCATCGGCGAGAGCCGATTACCTGGCCAGCCTGGAGCAGTTACGCGCGCTGCGCCAATCTGTTGCCGCTCAGGCGAGTGAATTGTATTTCGAGATTGTGCATTCGAATGCACAGGTTGAACTCTCTCACCGTACCGTGGAAGCGCTGGAAGAAATGGCGCGGCAGATCAACAATCGAGTCGCCATCGGCATTGCTTCGCCGACGGATGGAATGCTGGCAGACGCCAATCTGGAGTCCGCCCGAGGCGGCCTTGAGCAACGCCTAGAAGTGCTCGAGCGCGGCGTGCGTCAACTGCAGATTCTTGCGGGGGATTATCCATCCGGCGCGCTCCAGTCCGCTGCGGAGTTGCCTGCTGTTCCGGCCGCTCCTGCAGCGGGGATTCCTGCAGATTTGCTGGCCCGTCGGCCGGATGTCCGAGCGGCTGAGTTGAGTTTGCAGAGCGCGGGTTACCAGTTGGACGCTGCAGAACGCTCGTTCTTGCCGGCTCTTTCTCTTACCGGGTCGGCCGGTTTCAGTGCGGCCACGTTCTCCGAGCTGTTCAGTAGCGGCAATTTCATCTGGTCGATTGCCGGTCGCACGTTGCAGCCGGTGTTTCAGGGAGGCCGGCTGGTCGCTCAGGTGGATGTCGCGGACGGCCAGCGTGCTGAAGCATTAGGCGCCTATGCGGAAATTGCGCTGGGGGCCTTGGCGGAAGTGGAAAGTGCCTTGGCTGTAGATGCGCTGATGGCGCGTCGCGAGCGTGCGCTGGATGCTTCGGCCAGGGCAGCGGAGGAGGCGGTCAATGTCTCGTTTAACCGCTATTTGCAAGGGATTGATCCATTTCTGAATGTGCTGGAAAGCCAGCAACGCGCGTTGGACGGACGTAGCGCCCAGATTTCCGCACGGCATGCTCGGATTGAAAATCGCATTGCCCTGCATCTGGCTCTGGGGGGCGGCTTTGAGGCTTCTCCACACTCTGTCGGCGCCGTGTATTTCCCATCCATCTCACCCATCACGCCATGAAAATCCTCTGCGGCATGCATAAGAATTTCGTTATTGCGTCAGCCCTCGTTTTTGTGCTGACGGTGAGTGGCTGTGGCCAGTCCGAGCCGAACGATCAGACGGCGGAACCGCCGGCTTCTGCAAAACAGGAATCCACCGCCGACAGCGCGCCATCCGTCAATGTCGAAACGGTAGGCCGACAGCCGTTGCAAAGCTGGATCTACGGGCAGGGGACCGCGCGTTCCAGGCAACGCGAATTCCTGACATTCACGCAGGAAGGAGTGGTTTCGCATATCGATGAAAATCTTCGGGTGGGCGTGCCGGTCAAGGCTGGTCAGCTGATTGCGCATCAGGCGCAGGAGCGTGTGAACGCCGATCTCCAGGCCGCCAAAGCGTCCCTGGCCGAAGCACAGGCCAGCCTTGATCTGGCCAAAGTGACGCAACAACGTTACGAGACGCTGATCGAACAGCGCTCGGCCTCTCGCCAGGAACTGGACGAGGCGGTTGTGCAGGTGCAGCAGGCTTCGGCCGCGCGCGATAACGCTCGCGCCCAGCTTGCCCAGGCGCAACTCAGTGTGGACGAGTCACGTCTGGTCGCTCCGGTGGATGGCGTGCTGGCCCGGCTCAACATCGAGCAGGGACGGTATTTCATGCCCAGCACGGTGCAAACCGGTTCAGAACAAAGCGCTTTGCGCACGGTGCCGGCATTGGTTATTGATCCCCATCGCTTCGAAGTCCGGGTTGAGTTGCCCTCCTACAATTACCGCGAGTTTCAGGTGGGTGCGCGCGCGAGGATTGGTGAGAGCATGCGGGAGGTGACGACCGGCATCGATCCAGTGATGCGCAAGGAAAATGTTGAAGGGCAGGTGTATGCGATCAGTCCTTCACTGGACCCGGGGGCGCGTACGTTTGAAGTCATCATTCATACCCGGGAGGAGGGCCCGGGTTTGTTGGACGGGGAATTCGTGGGCGTATGGATCATGCGCGAAAAGGTGGAGGATGCGCTCGTGGTGCCGCTGGAATCGCTCCGTTTTCGCCAGGATCAGGCTTTCGTTTTTGTCGTCAATCCGGAGATGACCAAGGTCGTGGAAAGGCGTGTGGAGCTGGGTCAGTATTCGGGAAATTATCGCGCCGTGCTCAGTGGTGTGGAAGAGGGTGAGCAGGTGGTCACGGATGGGCGCGCAGCGCTCCATGATGGGCAGGCGGTGCGGGTGCTGCAGCGGAATGGAAACGGGCGATGAGTACGCGTGTCGAAGGTGAGCGTGAGCCGCTCTCGTCCGGCCCCATGAATGATTCCTCGCAGCGTGAAACCGAGGCTGTGCGCAATGCACACCGGTTGTCGCGGTTTTTCTTTCTGCAACCCATATTCGGCATTCTGTTGGTGACCACCCTCGTACTGGGTGGCGGGATGGCGTATACGCAATTGGTCAAGGAATCCCTGCCGGACCTCAATATTCCCTTGGCCACGATTGCCACCAGTTGGCCGGGCGCCGACCCTCAATCCATGGAAGAACAGGTAACGGACGTCATCGAGGACGAGGTCACGACGCTCAAGGGGGTTCGACGGGTCGATAGTGCATCGTTCGACTCTTTTTCGATCGTTTCGGTCGAGTTTGAGGCGGCAGCAGACCCACTCGACGCGATGACACGATTGCGCGCGGCGGTGGCGGATGCAGAGGCCGATCTGCCGGCGGATGTTGAGCGCCCGACGATTGATCAGGCTTCGGTGGATGACCGGCCCATTTTTTCCTTCGTCCTGCACGGCGATGCCGACTCGGCTGTGATCAATGACCAGGGACGAAAAATCCGGGACCGGCTTGAACGCCTTGCGGGTGTGGATGAAGTGAATATTGGCGGTGAACGAGAGGAAGTCGTTCAAATCCTGCTGCGTCCCGAGCGCTTGCTGGCGCTGGGTTTGTCGCCTGCAGCGGTACGCACCGCGGTACAGCAGGCGAACGTCGAACAGCCGTTCGGTGAGATTCGTAGCGACAGCATCGGCGCAGTGGTCAGGCTGGAAGGGCGTTTTCGGGACGTGAATGATCTGCGCGCGCTACCGGTGGCGCGTCTGAGCGAGAGCGGTCCCGAGCAAGCCATCCGGCTCGACGAGGTCGCGTCGGTGCGTCGCATGCAGGAAACCGAAACCACCCGGGCATTTTTTGCGGAACGGGGAGGTCGTTTCGAACAATCGTTAGAGATGTCCGTACGAAAATCGCCGGGCGCTGACACGATCAATCTGGTGGACACCCTGCGCGCGAGCCTCGCGCAAATGGAAGCGGAAGGGAACTGGCCGGCTGGATTGCACTACACCATCACGCAGGATGAGGCGATCCAGATATGGGACTCGCTTTCCGAGGTGTTTGTCAGTGCATTGCAGACAATGCTGGTGGTGTTCGCCATCTTGCTGCTCACCATTGCCTGGCGTGAGGCGGTGGTGGCAGGCCTTTCGGTCCCGGTGACCTTTGCCGGTGTGTTGTTGATCATCCTGCTGATGGGCTATTCGCTGAATGAGCTGGTGCTCATCGGCATGGTGATTGCGCTGGTGATGATCATCGATGTGTTCATCATTCTGATGGAAGGCTTGCACGAGGAAATCTATGGGCGAGGCGCGACCTTTGGGCAGGGCGTCCTGGCGACGGTCAAACGCTATGCTATGCCGGCGTTCGCGGCCCAGTTGACGACCATTCTGGCGCTGGTTCCGTTGATGTCGATTAGCGGCACGGTGGGTGAATTCATCCGCGTGTTGCCTACCACGATCGTGGTGTGCCTGATCCTGGCCTTCATCGTGGCCATGCTGTGTTCATTGCCCTTGTCTCGCGCGCTGCTCGGCAAGCAACGTCGTTCAACCAACCCGGCGCAGGCGGGCAAGTCTGACCGCGTGACGCGCTGGGCGGTTGAAGGCTTGGAGAGCTGGAACACGCGCTGGGTGGTGAATTCTCGAAAACAGTCGTGGTTATGGTTGCTGGGTGCGGTGGGCCTGTTTGTGGTCGCCATGTTTGCATTTACTCAGGCTCGCATAGAGCTGTTTCCACCGGGAGATGGCGAGCGCCTGGGGGTGAATATTGAATTGCCGCCTACAACGCAGTTGGCCACCTCTCAGCAAGTCGCTGATGAGGTGGGCGAAATTCTCAAGCAAAAGCCCTATTTTCAAAGTGTCGTCAAACTGGTGGGCTTGAAAAGTCCTTTTGCAGGAGGTTCTATCGCCGCCAATCTGCAGCCGAGCGAAGCGGAGAATTTCATAGGTTTTTCCGCCATTTTCCTGCCTCGTGGCGAGCGCGAGGCCGATTCGTATGTATTAGCGGATGAATTGCGTCGCGAGCTGTCCGCCTATCTGCAAGACAACGTGGCCGCTGCACAATTGCTGGTGGTGCCGGAAGCCAGCACGCCGGCCTCCGGTGACCCGATCGAAATCAAGCTGGTGGGTCCGGATATGGACGAGCTGCTGGGGTTGTCACGACAGGTGCAGGCACTGCTTTCGGGTGTCGAGGGGCTGGTCGATATCCGGGACAATATCGGCATGCTCAAACCGCAGCTGGCCCTGCGCCCCGACCGCGAGGCGGCCAGTTTTTTCGGTATTTCGCAAGAAAATCTTGCGGCCCAGATTCGCATCGCTTTCAGCTCTGACATCATCGGCACCTTTATCACCGAAAGCGGAAGCGACAATATCGATATCCGCTTGGGGACCGAATGGCCGAGTCGGCCGGGTGAAGCAGGAGGACCGCGTAATCTCGAAGAGCTGTCACGCCTGCGGGCTTTTACCGATGATGGCACTTCCATTGCGCTGGGTCAGTTGCTCGAGCCGATTCAATCGGAGGCGGCGGTTGCCATCTCCCACAGTGACGGCGAGCGCGCCTTGACTGTCATGGCCAAAAACGAAGGGCGTACCGTGACCGAGATCATGGCTGAAGTAGCGCCGAGGCTGAATGCGCTTCAACAAGAATGGCCTGCCGGTTATAGCGCTGTGGTGGGAGGTGAGTCTGCCGATACGGCAGAGACGTTTGCATCGGCATTCCTGGCCCTGTTGGTGGCTGTGGTGTTAATCGTGGGTGTTTTGGTGATTGTGTTCAACAGCTTTCGCCAGGCCTTGATTATCTTCGTCACGATGCCCTTGGCCGTCATTGGAACCGCCCTAGGTTTCTGGATTTTTGGTGTCACCTTTTCTTTTTTCGCAATGATTGGCTTGGTGGCTTTGATTGGTATCGCCATCAATAACGGCATCATCATGGTGGCCACCATGAACGACTACATGAAAGAAGGGATGGCGGTGCGGGAGGCCGCCGCGGCAGGCTCGGCACGGCGCCTGCGGCCCTTGCTGACGACCGCCGTGACGACGATTGTCGGACTGGCGCCTTTGGCGATTAGCAGCGCCTTTTACCGCCCGCTGACGTTGGTGATCATTTTTGGCCTGATATCCGTATCCATTCTGGCGCTGTTTGTGGTGCCCGCGTTGTACGTGATCCTCACCCCGGAAAATGCCGGGCAAGAGCCGTCTCTGGACTGAGCCGCGGATGCGTCCGTTGGTGGTGAAAAAAGGATGGGGGAGGAGATGCACGAAATGCGCGGTGTGGTGGTGTGGTCTTCGCCGGCCGAAAGAGTGGAGTCGGCTGAAAGGATTGACGGCGTCCTCATGCGCGGGGAGTACTCGTCGGGTGGGAAAAGTTGGGAAAAAGACTCTTCTTGAACGCAGCTCGGCCCCAATCCTATTTTTCACCACCTTAGTGAGGAGGGAGTGTATAGAATCGAAGTGGGAGGCGCTTTATCGAGATGTTCAATGACTGCGGTTCGCATTGAGCGTGGGCGTCGATACCAATACTAATACCCACATCGATATCAATAAAATGAGAGGAGACAGCTATGCAAGCATCGGACGTCATGACTCGTGATGTTGTCACGGTCGGCCCGCTCACGCAGGTGAATGAAATCGTCGAATTGCTGAATAAGCACAATATCAGTGGAATGCCGGTGGTGGACGATCAGAATCGGGTGATCGGCATGATCAGCGAGGGAGATCTGCTGCGTCGTGTTGAGAACAATACCGTCCGACGCGATCGGTCGTGGCTTGCTGCACTGTTCTCGAGCGAAGACAGTGCTGCCAACTATGTTCGGACGCATGGCCGTCGCGCGGAGAGCCTGATGACGCGTGATCCGGTGACAATCACGGAAAACGAGCCGCTGTATCGAATCGCGCAGCTGTTCGAAAAACGACGCATCAAACGTGTCCCGGTCACGCGCGACGGGAAATTGGTCGGGCTTGTCAGTCGCGGGAACCTGCTGCAAGGCTTTTCGTCGAGCGCACAGGACGAAGAGGCGGCCACCGTCGACGACCGCGAAATTCGTAATGAGATCCTGGCTCAGTTCAGGGAGCTGGGCATTTCGGACAATACGACCAATGCGGTGGTGACGGACGGAGTGGTCGATTTGTGGGGCTTTGTAGAGAATGAAGTGCAACTCAGAGCCGCAAGGATTGCTGCAAGCCGGGCCCGCGGGGTGAAGGATGTGCGCAGCCATCTGACGGCGAAATGATGCCGAATCTGCGCTGACCTGAAGATTGCCCAATGAACAACGCCCCGTTTTGAACGGGGCGTTGTTCATTTTGGAAGGTGCTCCGGCGTTACAGCAGCGGGCCGGAGCGGCTGTCATTACGGGGAGTGGGCTTGTCTTTGCGATGCTCGATACTTTAAGTATTGATGTAAGCGATGTTTAGGGTTCTTAACAAACGAAGACTTTGCCTTTACCATACTCCGCGACGCAGGTTCCCGCTGTTGCCCCTTCGCCATTCGTTTTGATGGCGAATCGGTGCGGCATTGCCGGAACCCGATTCCTGTCACAACCGTTTTCTGGAGAAAGACATGGCGAAAGTTGGTTTCATTGGTTTGGGCATTATGGGTGCCCCGATGGCCGGCCACCTGCTGGATGGTGGTAACGAGCTCTACGTGACTGACATCAAGGAGGCTCCGGCGGAGCTCGTCAGCAAGGGCGCGAAGGTTTGCGCGAACGGCGCCGAAGTGGCGCAGAACGCTGACATCATCATCACCATCGTGCCCGACACCCCGCATGTCGAATCCGTGCTGTTCGGCGAGAATGGTGTGGCTGCCGGGATCTCTGCCGGTAAGATCGTCGTCGACATGAGCTCGATTTCGCCGATCGCGACCAAGGAGTTCGCCAAGCGGATCAACGAGCTGGGCTGCGAATATCTGGACGCACCCGTCTCGGGTGGCGAAGTTGGCGCCAAGAACGCCGCGCTGACCATCATGGTGGGCGGCAAGCAGGAGACCTTCGACAAGGTCAAGCCGCTGTTCGAGCAGATGGGCAAGAACATCAACCTGGTCGGTGAGAACGGCGTGGGTCAGGTCACCAAGGTGGCCAACCAGATCATCGTCGCCCTGAACATTCAGGCCGTTTCCGAGGCGCTGCTGTTCGCTTCCAAGGCCGGCGCCGACCCCGCAAAGGTCCGCGAAGCACTGATGGGCGGTCTGGCTTCGTCCAAGATCCTCGAGATCCATGCCGAGCGCATGATCAAGCGCACCTTCAACCCGGGCTTCCGCATCGAGCTGCACCAGAAAGACCTCAACCTTGCGCTGCAGGGTGCGAAGTCGCTCGGAGTGTCGCTGCCGAACACCGCCAACGCCCAGGAGCTGATGAACGCTTGCTCCGCCAACGGCATGGCTGAGCTCGACCACTCGGCGTTGTGCCGCGCGCTCGAGCTGATGGCGAATCACCAGATCGCCGAGGGTTGATTCGGGGTTGACGGCTCGCCCCGCGCGGGCCGCAGAAGACTGGGATGCCGCTGTGTGCGGCGGGATCCGGATGCCGGTCGACCTGCGGGTGGCCGGCATCAAGTTTTGGGGGAGTGGAAGGAGAGCCCAGTTTCGCGAACCGGCCGAAGAGGACTGCAGTAGGCCCGTCGGCTTACATCAGGGCGTCACGATTGCCGCGTACGCTGCGCATGAGGCTAGGATCACCAAATTCACGAAGATTCTTTATCTGATATTCAGGACAACAACAAATGAGACGCGAACGTAATGCCCGCATTATCGCTACGCTCGGCCCTGCAAGCTCGAGCGTAGAAACCATATTGGCGCTGTTTGAAGCCGGGGCGGACGTTTTCCGCTTCAACTTCAGTCACGGTACTCACGAAGATCACAAGGCGCGCTACGACGTCGTGCGTGAGGTAGAGCGCAAGGTGGGTCGTCCGATCGGCATTCTTGCTGACTTGCAAGGCCCGAAGTTGCGCGTGGGGGTGTTCGCGGCCGGCCGCATTGTATTGCAGACCGGTTCCGAATTCGTTTTTGATCGGGACTCCACGCCGGGTGACGATACCCGTGTATGTTTGCCCCACCCGGAGCTGTTTGAAGTGGTCGAGGCGGGCCAGTCATTGTTGCTCGATGACGGCAAGCTGCGCCTCAGGGTGCTTGACAGCAACGGCTCCCAAATTCGCACCGAGGTGGTGGTTGGTGGTCCGCTGTCCGACCGCAAGGGCGTGAACGTGCCGGATGCGGTGTTGCCGATTCCGGTGTTGACCGAAAAAGACCGTCGAGACCTCGATTTTGCGTTGTCGCTCGGCGTGGAGTTCGTCGCGCTGTCGTTCGTGCAGCGTGGCGAGGATCTGAAGGAGGCGCGTGAGATCATCGGTGATCGCGCGTTGCTGATGACCAAGCTGGAGAAGCCGCAGGCGCTCGATCATCTCGATGACATCGTGCGTCTGTCCGATTCGGTGATGGTGGCACGTGGTGACCTCGGTGTGGAGTTGCCGCCGGAGCAGGTGCCGAGTGCGGCCAAGCGCATCTTGCGCGCTTGCCGTGAGCACGGCAAGCCAAGCATTGTCGCCACGCAGATGCTTGAATCGATGATCGCGGCCCCGACCCCGACCCGCGCCGAAGCTTCGGACGTGGCTGGTGCGGTGTACGACGGCGCGGATGCAGTGATGCTGTCCGCCGAATCAGCCAGTGGTTCCTACCCGGTGCAAGCGGTGTCGATGATGGACCGCATCATCCGCGAAGTCGAAGGCGATCCGCTGTATCGCGCCCTGATCGATGCACAGCATCCGGTGGCCAAGCCGACCGCTGCGGATGCCATCTGCTCGGCGCTGCGCGGTGTGGCCGACACCATTGGAGCGGCTGCGACCGTGACCTACACCAGCTCGGGCAAGACCAGCATGCGTGCCGCGCGTGAGCGCCCGACGGCGCGGATTGTCGGCGTTACGCCAAGTCTGGATACTGCCCGTCGTCTGGCTTTCGTGTGGGGCGTGCATGCCACGGTGGTGGACGATATAAGCTCGGTTCCGGATATGGTGACTGTGGCGTGCAAAGTGGCGCACGAAGAAGGTTTTGCCAAGCCGGGTGAGTCGATCGTGATTACCGCCGGCATGCCGTTCGGCACATCGGGCAGCACCAATCTGCTGCGCATTGCGACGGTTGAAGTCTGATAGAGCTGCGCGGGATGTAGAAAGGGGCCGTACGGCCCCTTTTTTCTTTATCCGTCGAGTGCGCCCGATGTAATCAGATTTTTCCCTGGTTTTTCAGGCGGCTTAACGTCTCGGATGAGATGTTGAGATGCAGGGCGAGCTCTTTTTTCGGGATGCGATCGAACAGGTCTTCCTGTTTGCGCAAAAAGCGGTGCACGCGCCCTGGAGCGTCAAGCAGGTGAAGTGTGATGGTGTGCGCCATGATTTCGCTCATCAGGTGCATGACTTCGTGTTCAAATTGTTGCTTGAGTGCGGGTTGGCTATCCAGAAACTCAACCCACTGCTGCATCGGCAATTTGGCTACGCGTGCCTTGGTGACGCTGACGATGCTGTAGGGAGTGGGCGTCTTCAGCCGCCAGGCTGCATAGCTGGTCTCAATGTTCCGCTCTTCGGTGAAGCGCAAAATCATGCGCCTGCCTTGCTGATTTGTGACGACGCGCTTGAGAATGCCGTCGAGCACAAAATAATGCTCCATCTCGTGTACGCCCTGATGAAGGAGAAAATCGCCCTTCTGGCAGTCCACGATCGTGAGACGGGCTTCGAGATCCGTCAATGCAGCCTCGCTCAGCCCTTTCAATATCTGGTTTTGCCTGAGCTGAACGCGGATGATGTTTTTATCTGGATGTTTCTCAATGGGGGTCATGACCTATCCTAGGGCGCTGTCTCGGGCTCCCCTATGACGAAAGAGCTATTCTCCGATTAAAGTTGACCGGGGTCAATGATCATGGCAGGGGGTGTGGCTATGATAAATCCGTCTTTATCGAGCAGGCTGTCAGGCGCGATCAAGTCGCCAGGCTGGGAGCCTCCCAGCGAGTTTGCCGAACATGAAGAAGACGCACGGGCGCCACGCGGAGTCGTCCGACGCGCCCCTTGAAGGGTGCGCGCAGGCCGAATTTTGCGCCGCCAGCTGCTCAACCTTTGATTAAGAGAGCTTGCCATGAATACTACTGCCGATACCCAGAACGAGGGTTTTCACCAGCAGTCTCAGGAAATGACGGACGGCTTCAATCTGTTGATTGATGCCCTCAAGGCTAACGATCTGAATACCATCTATGGTCTGGTCGGTATTCCGGTAACCGACCTTGCTCGTCTGAGCCAGGCCCGCGGGATGAAATTCATCGGCTTCCGTCATGAGGCCAACGCTGTGAACGCTGCCGCGATCGCTGGCTACATGACTCAGAAGCCGGGTGTTGCGCTGACGGTGTCTGCGCCGGGCTTCCTCAACGGTCTTGTTGCGTTGGCCAACGCTACCGTGAACTGCTTCCCGATGATCATGATCTCCGGCTCGTCGGAGCGTGAGATCGTTGACCTGCAGCAGGGTGACTACGAAGAGCTGGATCAGCTCAACGCGGCCAAGCCGTATGTCAAGGCTGCCTATCGTATCAACCACGCCGAAGACATCGGTATCGCCGTTGCGCGCTCGATCCGCGCCGCCGTTTCCGGTCGTCCGGGTGGTGTGTATCTGGACGTCCCCGCCCAGCTCCTCGGTCAGACCATTGATGCGGTGCGTGGCGCCGAGTCGATTGTCAAGGTCGTCGATGCGGCTCCGGCCCACATCCCGGCTCCGGACGCCATCCAGCGTGCCGTGGATCTCCTGAAGTCGGCCAAGAAGCCGATCATCATGCTGGGCAAGGGTGCTGCGTACGCTCGCGCCGAAGACCAGATTAAAGAGTTCATTGAAAAAACCGGCATTCCCTATCTCGCGATGTCGATGGCCAAAGGCATCCTGCCGGACAATCATCCGCAGTCCGCAATGGCCGCGCGTTCGCTGGCCCTCCGGGAAGCGGACGTCGTCCTGTTGATCGGTGCTCGCCTGAACTGGCTGCTCGCCCACGGTAAAGGGAAGGTCTGGGGTGGTACGCCGGATCGTGAGTTCCCGAGCAAGAAGTTCATTCAGATCGATATCTCCGCGATGGAGATGGATAGCAACGTGCCCATCGATGCGCCGATCGTCGGCGACATCGTGAGCTCGGTCGAAGCGCTGAATGCGGCGGTCGGCAACGACTTCCCGAAAGCTTCGGAAGAGTGGGTCAATACCCTGATGAGCAAGCGTGCGCAGAACGTCGAGCGCATGGCCAAGATGCTCAACACCGATACCAATCCGATGAACTTCCACAATGCGCTGGGAACCATCGGTAGCGTGATCAAGGGTCGTGACATCCATCTGGTGAACGAAGGCGCCAACGCCCTCGACTTTGCTCGCGCAATTATCGACATGGAAAAGCCGCGTCGCCGTCTTGATACCGGCACCTGGGGTGTCATGGGTATCGGTATGGGCTACGCCATCGGTGCGGCCGTCGAGTCGGGTGGTCCGGTTGTCGCGATCGAGGGTGATTCGGCCTTCGGCTTCAGCGGCATGGAGCTCGAAACCATTGCGCGTTACAACCTGCCGATCTGTTCAATCATCATGAACAACAGCGGCGTCTATCGTGGTTGCGACCCCAACCTCAACCCTGACAACCCGGACGACGTCCCGGTTACGGCCTTCGTCAAGAATGCTCGCTACGAGAAGTTGATGGAAGCTTTCGGCGGTGAGGGGTATTACGTCACCACGACCACCGAGCTGAAGGACGCGCTTGAGAAAGCGCTGGCTTCGGGTAAGCCGACGGTCATCAACGCCATCATTGATGAAACCGCGGGTACTGAGAGTGGTCGTCTGACCAGCCTGAACCCGCAGTCAGGCAAGAAGTAATTGAGCTTTTTGCGCTGATGACAGCGTGACCGCTTTCCGGGCGGGCAGGGCAGACCTGTCCGCCCGGTTTTATGGTGCTCGGTTGACTCGATTGGCAGAGTACCTATAGTATGTGTGGTCGTAAGGCAGTCCGGGTTTGTGCAGGATCTGCTGAGATTTTCAAAAAAGAATAGGTGTTCCGCGGGTGCGTTTCTCTCGCCCCGTCGGGATAAGGTAAACCGTTACTAGAGGAAGGTCATCCATGAGTAAGCCACTTGAAGGTGTCAGGATCATCGACTTTACCCACGTCCAGGCTGGCCCTGCGTGCACGCAGTTGCTCGCTTGGTTTGGTGCCGACGTCATTAAAGTTGAGCGTCCGGGTACGGGTGATATCACCCGTAACCAGCTGCGTCACGTTGAAGATGCAGACGCCCTGTATTTCACCATGCTGAACAGTAACAAGCGTTCGCTTGAGCTGAACACCAAAACCCCCCAGGGTAAGGAAGTGCTCGAGAAGCTCATCAAAGAGTCGGACGTGATGGTCGAGAACTTCTCGCCGGGCGCGCTGGACCGCATGGGTTTTTCCTGGGAGCGTATCCAGGAACTGAACCCGAAGATGGTTCTTGCTTCGGTCAAGGGTTTTAGCGATGGTCACCGTTACTCGGACCTGAAGGTTTATGAGAACGTAGCCCAGTGTGCGGGTGGTGCCGCTTCGACCTCGGGTTTCTGGGATGGTCCCCCGACCGTTTCGGGCGCTGCCCTGGGTGACTCGAACACCGGCATGCACCTGGCCATCGGTATCCTGACCGCGCTGATGCAGCGCGACAAGACCGGCAAAGGTCAGAAAGTTGCATGCTCCATGGCTGACGCCGTGCTGAACCTGTCGCGTGTCAAGCTGCGTGACCAGCAGCGTCTGGAAGCCGTGGGTTACCTGGAAGAGTATCCGCAGTATCCGCACGGTGAGTTCGGTGACACGGTGCCGCGTGGCGGTAACGCCGGCGGTGGCGGTCAGCCGGGCTGGGTGCTGAAGTGTAAGGGTTGGGAAACCGATCCGAACGCCTATATCTACTTCACCATTCAGGATCACGCCTGGGCACCGATCTGCAAGGCGCTGAACAAGGAAGAGTGGATTGATGACCCCGCGTACAACACTCCGCGTGCTCGTCAAGACAAGATCTTCGATATCTTCGCCCTGGTTGAAGACTTCCTGAAGGACAAAACCAAGTACGAGGCGGTCGATTACTTCCGTAAATTCGACATTCCTTGCGCTCCGGTGCTGTCGATGAAAGAAATCGCTGAAGATCCGGACCTGCGCAAGAGCGGTACGATTGTCGAAGTTGAGCACAAGAAACTCGGCAAGTATCTCACCGTTGGTAGCCCGATCAAGTTCTCGGATCTCGAGGTTGAGATCACCGGTTCGCCGCTTCTGGGCGAGCACACGGACGAAGTGCTGACTGAGCTCGGTTACTCGAAAGAGCAGATCGAAAGCATGCGCACCAACAAAGTCGTCTCGGCCTAAACGGTCCAGTTTGACTGTACGAAACGGCGCCTTCGGGCGCCGTTTTTTTTCGTGCGCAGTTTGTTGATTCGGTGCGATGCCGTGAAAAGAGTCGGCTTGATTTTGTATGCTTTTGGCCGAATGTGGTAGGGTGGGGTGAAAGCTGCACGATGCATGTAGATGAAAACGAAACCCATTTACCGCTTATGGGCGTTTTCGAAGTCGTTGACTCGAGTCAATTTTTGTTCGCAATTCAATGTGTCACAATATGAGCAGTTTGGTCTGCTTGAAGCTGGCCGCCGAGCGGGTGCGCAAGGATGGAAGCTAGCGAAAGCTTCTAAGGCTTGATCAAATATGGGTTTCAAAGAACCCAGGCCACGTTGCCGCCATGCCTATGCAGTCAATGTCTTATTGACAGAATTGAATCTTGTTTTGCGTTTGCTGATTAGGAACAGAACATGAACCAGAAAGTCATCCCGATTACGATGGAGGGCCCTTCTCGAGAGCGCCGCCGGATGGCGCCGAAAGGGCGTCGTGTGGACCCTCAGGCTCTACTCGATGTTCAGGCTCTTCTGGGGAGTGAACCCCGTCGCCCGGACCTGTTGATCGAGCATTTGCATAAGATCCAAGACCGTTTTGGCCATTTGTCCACGGCCCACATGGCGGCGTTGGCGCACGAAATGAAGTTGGCGCAGACCGAGGTCTATGAGGTCGCCAGTTTCTATCACCATTTTGATGTCGTACGCGAAGGCCAGGAAGCCCCGGCGAGCTTGACGATTCGTGTCTGTAACGGGCTGTCCTGCGAGATGGCCGGTGCACAGGATCTTCTCGACAAGCTGCCCTCCATCCTCGGCACTGAAGTGCGCGTGATCAATGCGCCCTGTGTAGGGCGCTGTGAGCAGGCGCCGGTGGCCGTAGTCCATCAGAATCCGGTGCAGCATGCCACGCCAGAAAAGATTGCAGATCTGGTGAAAGAAAAGAGCATTTGGCACAGGCCCGAGAACTATATCGACTATGACGCCTATAAGGAGCAGGACGGATATAAGCTGGCTCAGGAGTGTTTCGGCGGTGTGCGTGATGTCGAGTCAGTACTCAAGATCATGGAAGACTCCGGCCTGCGCGGCCTGGGCGGCGCGGGTTTCCCGGCCGGTCGAAAATGGCGCATCGTAAAGAACTTCGACGGTCCGCGCTTGATGGCGATCAACATCGACGAGGGTGAGCCGGGTACGTTCAAGGACCGTTACTATCTCGAGCGCGATCCGCATCGTTTCCTTGAAGGTGCGCTGGTTGCCGCGTGGGCGGTTGGCATTGAGGAAATCTACATTTATTTGCGCGACGAATATCACGGTTGCCGTGCGCTGCTCACCGCCGAGCTGGAAAAGCTCGAGGCAGAGCCGCCGGTTCCGAATATGCCGAAATTCTACCTCCGTCGCGGCGCAGGCGCTTACATCTGCGGTGAAGAGTCCGCGATGATCGAGTCGATTGAAGGCAAACGTGGCATGCCGCGCTTGCGTCCCCCCTATGTTGCTGAGGTCGGTCTGTTCGGGCGCCCGACGCTGGAGCACAACATGGAGACCTTGCATTGGGTACGGGACATCGTGCAAAAAGGAGCGGACTGGTTCGCCTCCCACGGCGTCCATGGCCGCAAGGGTCTGCGTTCGTACTCTGTCTCTGGTCGTGTGAAAAATCCGGGCGTGCATCTCGCCCCGGCCGGTACGACCCTGCGCGAGCTGGTGGAGAATTACTGTGGTGGCATGCTTGACGGTCACAAGCTCTACGGCTATCTGCCAGGCGGCGCTTCGGGCGGCATCCTGCCGGAATCGCTGGCAGACGTTCCGCTCGACTTCGATACGTTGCAGGAATACGGTTGTTTTATCGGCTCTGCGGCAGTCATTGTGCTGTCTGACCAAGATACCGCGGCCGACGCCGCGCGCAACATGATGCGTTTCTTTGAGGACGAATCTTGCGGTCAATGCACGCCGTGCCGTGTGGGTACCGCGAAGACGATGCAGCTGATTGAAAAAGATAACAAGTGGGATCTCGATGCTCTCGCCGACCTGTCTCAGGTCATGATTGACGCGTCGATTTGCGGTCTTGGTCAGGCGGCGCCGAATCCGGTCGACTGTGTGATCAAGTATTTCCCGCAGGAGCTTGCTTGACTTCGGTCGAGTGTGCTCTGGAACTGATGCTGAGGAATCAAGAATGAACGCGATTACCAAAAACGAAGTGATGCAATCCGAAGCGCTGATGGTGACCTTCGAGATCAACGGCCGTGAAGTGAGCGGCCGTGAGGATGAGACCATCCTCGAGATTGCCAAGCGCGAAGGCATTGCCATCCCGTATCTGTGCTACATGGAAGGCTTGGAGACGGCCGGCAACTGCCGCTCCTGCGTCGTCGAAATCGAGGGTGAGCGTGTCCTGGCCCCGTCCTGCTGCCGCCACCCGTCGAACAACATGAAGGTGACGACCGACAGCGAACGCGCACTCAAGTCGCAAAAGATGGTGCTTGAGCTGCTGCAATCGGACATGCCCGAGACGGACTATACGCGCCACAACGAAGTCGATTATTGGGCGGGTAAGCTTGACGTGGGCAAGCCGCGTTTTGCGCCGCGTGAACAGCCGGTGCAGGATCTGTCGCACCCGGCGATCGCGGTCAATCTGGATGCCTGTATCCAATGTACGCGTTGCGTGCGCGCGTGCCGCGATGAGCAGGTCAATGACGTCATCGGCCTGTCCCTGCGCGGCAATCATGCCAAGATCGTCTTTGATATGGATGATCCGATGGGCGCGTCGACGTGTGTGGCGTGTGGCGAATGTGTTCAGGTCTGCCCGACCGGCGCATTGATGCCTGCGCGTGAAGTCGGTCTGAATGTGCCGGATAAGACGGTCGATTCAGTCTGCCCGTTCTGCGGTATCGGCTGCCAGCTGACCTACCACGTCAAGGATAATAAAATCCTCTACGTCGAAGGTCGCGATGGTCCGGCCAACGAAAAGCGCTTGTGTGTCAAAGGGCGCTATGGCTTCGACTACGCGCACCATCCGCACCGTCTGACCAAGCCGTTGATCCGTCGAGAGGATGCGCCGAAGAGCGGCGACTTCCTGATGGACCCCGAAAAGATGATGGATGTCTTCCGCGAAGCCACTTGGGAAGAAGCGCTGGAAATGGCCGGCGGCGGTCTGCGCAAGATTCGCGATACTCACGGTAAACATGCGCTGGCTGGTTTCGGTTCCGCGAAAGGATCGAACGAGGAAGCCTACCTGTTCCAGAAATTGGTACGAACCGGTTTCGGCTGCAACAACGTCGACCATTGCACCCGTCTGTGCCATGCCTCATCGGTTGTCGCGCTGCTGGAAGGTATCGGTTCCGGTGCCGTGTCGAACCCGGTCAAAGACGTGGCCGAAGCCGAAGTGGTGCTCCTGATTGGCGCGAACCCCGTGGTGAACCACCCGGTCGGCGCGACCTGGATCAAGAACGCGGCCGAGAAAGGCACGAAGCTGATTCTGATGGATCCGCGTCGTACAGGGATCGCGCGTCATGCCCACCGCGTGTTGCAGTTCAAGCCGGACATGGACGTGCCGCTGCTCAACGCGATGATGAACGTCATTGTCACCGAAGGTCTGGTGGACAAGGAGTTCATCGCCAACCGCACCAGCGGTTACGAGGAAATCGAGAAGAACGTCGCGGCCTACACGCCGGAAAAAATGGCGCCGATCTGCGGCATCGATGCTGAAACCATCCGCTATGTTGCGCGTCTGTACGCGACTTCCAAGGCCTCGATGATCCTGTGGGGAATGGGTGTGTCGCAGCACGTGCATGGCACCGACAATGCTCGCTGCCTGATTGCGCTGGCACTGATGACCGGACAAATCGGTCGGCCGGGCACCGGCTTGCATCCGCTGCGTGGTCAGAACAACGTGCAGGGTGCATCCGATGCCGGTCTGATCCCGATGGTGTATCCGGACTATCAGAGCGTGGCCGATCCCAAGGTGCGTAGTAAATTCGCCGAGGCGTGGAAGGTGTCGGAAGATTCTCTGGATCCGAAACCCGGCCTGACCGTGGTCGAAATCATGCATGCGATTGAGCGCGGCGAGATTCGCGGCATGTACGTGCAAGGTGAGAACCCGGCGATGTCTGACCCGGATGCCAACCACGCCCGTCATTGCCTCGCATCGCTGGATCTGTTGGTCGTGCAGGATATTTTCTTGACGGAAACCGCTTATCTCGCAGACGTGATTCTGCCGGCGAGCGCTTTCCCCGAGAAAGACGGCACCTTCACCAACACTGACCGGTTGGTGCAGATGGGTCGTGTAGCGCTCACCCCGCCGGGCGAAGCGCGTCAGGATCTGTGGATCATTCAGGACATGGCCAACAAGCTCGGTTGCGGCTGGGACTACAAGCACGTGTCTGAAGTGTTCGACGAGATGCGCAAGACAATGCCGAGTATTGCCGGCATTACCTGGGAACGTCTGGAGCGGGAAGAAGGCGTGGTGTATCCATGCGAGAACGAAGGCGATCCGGGCGATCCAGTGGTCTTCGTGGATAGCTTCCCGACCGAGAGCGGTCGTGCCCGTTTCGTGCCGGCGGATATTATTCCGGCTGCCGAGCAACCGGATGCGGAATATCCGATGGTGCTGATCACCGGCCGTCAGCTTGAGCATTGGCATACCGGGTCAATGACCCGACGTGCTTCGATGCTGGATGCGATCGAGCCGGATCCGACGGCCAAACTGCACCCGCTCGACCTGGCCGATATGGATATTGCCCCGGGTGATCTGCTGACCATCGAATCGCGTCGCGGCAAGGTTTCGCTGTGGGCGCGTGCCGATGAAGGCACACCGCGTGGTTCAGTGTTTGTGGCGTTTGCGTATTACGAAGCTGCCATCAATACATTGACGAACGCAGCGCTTGATCCGGCTGCGAAGATTCCGGAGTTCAAGTACTGCGCGGTACGCATCACCAAGGGTGGCACCGAGCCAGTACAGTCGAGCTACGGTGGTGGCCAGGCACTGCAGGAACTGGAACTCGCCGACTGAGTGCGTGCGAGTCGGGGGAGCGTGCTTCCCCCGCCAGAATGAAAAAGCCCGGACCAATGGTCCGGGCTTTTTTTGTCTGCGCAGCGGTCTGTTCGTGTGGGCCCCGTGGCGCAGTGTGCCGCGTGATCACCGTATCATGAATGAATGTTGACGAAGACCGCTATCAAGGTATGTGACACGTCGTTGCGGAGAGAAAGGCCAACGAGCGGACGTTTAAACGGTCAGTACGATCTTGCCAATATGCTGACTGGACTCCATGAGCTCGTGAGCTTTGGCAGCCTCTTCAAGCGGAAAGGTCTTGTAGATCACAGGCTTGATTTTTCCTGCATCCATCAGCGGCCATATTTTTTCGCGCAGGTTTGCAGCGATCGCGGCCTTGAATGCGTCCGAGCGCGGTCGCAGGGTGGATCCGGTCACGGTGAGGCGGCGGATCAGGATCTGACCGAGCGGAACCTCCGCTTTGCCGCCGCCCAGCAGGGCGATGAACACCAAACGTCCGTCATTCGCGAGGCAACGGATTTCACGCGGTACGTAATCGCCGCCGACCATGTCGAGAATCACGTCCACGCCTTTGTTGTCGGTCGCCTGCTTGACGATGTCGCCGAAATCCTGGGTTTTGTAGTTGATGCCGATCTCGGCTCCCAGCGCTTCACATGCACGACATTTCTCGTCACTACCGGCTGTGGCGAAAACACGGTGTCCCAACGCGGAAGCCATCTGAATCGCCGTCACGCCGATGCCAGAGGAGCCGCCTTGGATCAGCAGACTTTCACCCTCTGAAAGTGCGCCGCGATCAAACACGTTGCTCCATACTGTGAAGGTAGTTTCAGGCAACGATGCGGCTTCCACCGCGGTATAACCCTTGGGAATCGGAAGGCATTGACCGCTATGGGCGACACAATATTCTGCGTACCCCCCGCCGTGCACCAGCGCGCACACCAAGTCACCTTTCTTGAAGTCCGTGTTGCTGAGATCGCCTTCAATGATCTCGCCGGCCACTTCGAGGCCGGGCAGGTCGGAGGCGCCGGGAGGCACCGGGTAGCTGCCGGTGCGTTGCAGAACGTCCGGGCGGTTGATGCCGGCTGCGTGCACTTTGATCAGCACTTCCCCCGCTTTGGGTTGCGGCTTCGGGCGCTCGCACAGTTGCAGGACATCCGGCGAACCAGGTTGAGTGATCTCGATCGCACGCATAGTGAGCTATCCTCCAGATAGGTGATGTCATCATCGATGAATAACGAAAACGACAGGCGCGGTAAAACGTGCATTATATCGTGCGCCTGTCGGCCGCCTTGATGGGCGGCGAGTGGATTTTCCAGAGCCTGTTACTGCGGACTGAGTTTGACTGAAGTGACGTTAGCGGCTATGGTGTCCGGCTAGGAGAAACCCTGAAGAAACAATGGGCTGAGATGAGGTTGTCGCCTGTGCGGCTGACGCCAAATGTCATGTTGTTCTGCGGATTTTCGAGGTTTTATCATTGTTGACGCATATTGTTGACCCGCGTCATTGAGGCGGTCTTTTAACGCTGGCTAGGATGCTCCCTTTTTTGCGGCGCTGAAGCATATGGTTTCAGCCTGCGGGAGACCTTCAGGCTCCGCCTAAGAATTTTCACGGCATGGATTGATAGGAGATTTTCCATGAGTAAAGCCCTTGACGGCGTTCGTGTGCTGGATTTCACCCATGTTCAGTCCGGCCCGAGTTGCACGCAGTTGCTCGCCTGGTTTGGCGCTGACGTGATCAAGGTCGAGCGTCCCGGCGTCGGTGATGCGACGCGTGCCCAGTTGCGCGACATTCCGGGCGTAGACAGCCTTTATTTCACGATGCTGAACAGTAACAAGCGTTCGGTCACCTTGAACACGAAAGATCCGAAAGGCAAGGAAGTGCTCGAGAAGCTCATCCGCGAATGCGATGTGATGGTCGAGAACTTTGCTCCCGGCGCGCTGGATCGCATGGGGTTCTCCTGGGAGCGCATTCAGGAACTCAATCCGAAAATGGTGATGGCTTCGGTCAAAGGTTTCGGCCCGGGACAGTATGAAGATTGCAAGGTCTACGAAAACGTTGCCCAGTGCACCGGCGGCGCGGCTTCGACGACCGGCTTCGCGGATGGTCCCCCGACCGTTTCCGGCGCACAGATCGGTGACAGCGGTACCGGACTGCACCTCGCCTTGGGCGTGGTGACCGCGCTGTATCAGGCCAAGGCCACCGGCAAAGGTCAGAAAGTGCTGGCGCCGATGCAAGACGCCGTGCTGAACCTGTGCCGCGTCAAGCTGCGTGACCAACAGCGTCTTGAGCGTACCGGAGAGATGAAAGAGTATCCGCAGTATGCAAAAGGCGAAGAGTTCGGCGATGCTGTGCCGCGCGCCGGCAACGCTTCGGGCGGCGGCCAGCCGGGCTGGATCCTGAAGTGCAAGGGTTGGGAAAATGACCCCAATGCCTACATCTACTTCATTACCCAGGCGGCAGTGTGGGAGCCGATCTGCAAGGTGATTGGCAAGGAAGAATGGGCCACGGATCCCGGCTATGCGACGCTCGAAGCGCGTTTGCCGAAGCTCGAGTCGATCTTCGCCACGATTGAGGAATGGACCAAGACCAAGACCAAGTTCGAGGCCATGGACATTCTCAACAAATACAACATTCCCTGTGGCCCGGTCCTGTCGATGAAAGAAATCGCCAACGATCCTTCGCTGCGCGAAAGCGGCACGATCGTGGAAGTCGATCATCCGGAACGTGGAAAATATCTCACGGTCGGGAACCCGATCAAGCTGTCGGCCAGCCCGACCGAGGTCGGCCCCTCCCCGCTGCTGGGCGAGCATACCGATGAGGTGTTGAGCGCACTGCTTGGTTACAGCGCCGAAGACATCGAAGCGATGCGCGCTGAAAAGGTCATCTAAGACCGTAACGCGTACGCTGTATGTCGTAGACGGCCCGGACGGCGATGCCTCCGGGCCGTTTTGTATGAGCGCTAGAGGCGTTTGTGGTCGGATGCATGTGCAATAATGACCGTTTATCCGCGTTCGTCCAACGTACGTCGAACCCCTAACAGAAGTGTGATATCGACATGAATCATCAAGAATTCGTGGATGCCCAAAAGGCAGGCACCTTGAATGCCTACATTTCGCAGGAAGTGGCTGCCGGTTATCTGACGCGACGACTTTGGCTGCCATTGTTTACCTTGCCGATTATTGGCACAGGCGTTGCGCTGGCGTTGATTGGCTGGCTGATCACCGGCTTGTTGGTGTTTCTTTTCGGCATTGCCCTGCCGCATTTCGTCAAACGCAACGCCGTACCGATCCTGATGTATCAAGCGCTGCATGATGAGGAAGTGTTTGAGGACATGCGTCAGGCAGGGGTGCTCGAAATTCTGGATGAATAGCGTGCAGCGCGCTGACCCGCGATGAACGAAGAAGAGGCGGTACGCGAACAGGCGGAAAAAGGTTTCGGGCCGTGGAATCCAGGTCTGGGGCCGGAGCTTCCGCGCCATCTTTTGCCGCTGTCGACAATTTTTCGCAAAGAGAATGTCTTTACCACGGTCGATCAAGCGCGGGAGCTGAAAGAGTTCACCGGCCTTGAGTTGCAGGAGCTGGTTGTCTTTCGCCCAGAGCGGCTGGTGGTGCATGAACTGCTGATTCGCATTACAACGGACCTTTCGGTGCCGGCGGGTAACCGCGTGGAAGACCTTGGCATCAATTTCCGCCGGATGGCGGACCGCATTCACAGTCACTACATTGAGCCGCAGCTCGAAAGCATCGTTGCGGAATACGAGAAATTACGCGCAGAGATTGCGGATCGAATTGCGGATGAACTGACGGCCACACTGTTTCCGGCCCACTCGAACGTAGCGGAAAAAAGCCGTGACCAAGGTGGTTGGTTCAAACGTTTGTTCGGCAAAAAATCCCCTGCTCCACCGCCTGAAATCAGTCGGCCCGAATATGAAGAGAAGGTGCGCCGCAAGTGGGCACAGCAGGCGCACGATGGTGCCGAACCCATCCAGCGCGCCGTCTACCGTGCGTTGTCGCGGGCGGTATCGGCAATGCATATCAAACACGGACGTGTATGGGCCGATCGCGACGTACTCGCGCGCCTGGCCGAAGGGATGGCGTGCAACGACTATGGCAGCTGGGCGATTGGCAAGCTGATCGAACCGCTGCTGCGTGCAGCAGCGGAGGCGGAAGGCTACAAAACCCTTTTGCCTCAGTCGGAGCCTGTGGTGCTGAACACCAAAGGCGCTTCGGGTTCGGGGAAAAGTTCGTTGCGTTCAATGCAGGAATCTCTGGTCGAGCGTAATGGGGCGAGTTGGGCCGATTTCGCCCTGATCAGTCCGGATATCTGGCGCAAATACCTGCTTGATTACGATTCGCTCGGCTCGGCCTATAAATATGCCGGTTCCTTGACCGGTGTCGAACTCGAGATCATCGACCATAAGCTCGACCGTTTCATGACGGAGAAGGCCGACTGCGGACAGATTACCCATCTGTTGATTGACCGTTTCCGCTTCGACAGCTTCGCGCTCGAATCCGCCGAGGCCGGCAGCAACCTGCTGACGCGCTTCGGTCATCTGATTTACATGTTTTTCCTGATCACGCCGCCGCATGAAACCGTCGAGCGAGCTTGGCTACGCGGTCTGGAATTCGGCCGCTATAAATCGGTGGAAGATCTGCTCGCGCATAACGTTGAAGCCTATTCGGGCATGCCGGAACTGTTTTTCACCTGGATATTGCGCACAAAAAAATCGGTGCATTACGAATTTCTCGACAATGGTGTGCCCAAAGACAGCATCCCGCGCACCGTTGCGTTCGGCTGGAACGAAGATATGAACATCCTCGATGTCAAACACATCCTGGACGTCGAGCGCTATCGTAAGATCAATGTGCACGCCACCTGTCCGGAAGCGGTCTACCCGCCGGCAGAAGCGATGGCGGCTGAGCACAATGCCCTGTTTTTGTTGCAATGCATCCGCCGTATCCCGAACGTGAACTTCGTGCATTGGGAGAGCGGGCGAGTCTATGCGCGGTTTGAGGCGGCCAAGTTGATGTGGGTTGAGCCTGAGGTGCTGAAGCTGGCATTGCGTGATCCGGATACGCGTGCTGGCCTGTTGGCGGTGGCGCCGGAGATTGATCATTCGCCTCAGTCGGATCCCGCCGCTGCCAAACGCCACGACTCCCTGCTCGACGCGAACCGCTTCCACACCCTGGGTCGTTGGGGTAAACCTGAAGGAACTTTGGAAGAACTTCGCTAGACTTACCGACGTTCGAAACATATCGATTCCGGAGAGTGCATGACGCAGCAAGCCGAAAAGTCGTTCAAGGTCGAAATCTATTCCGACGTAGTCTGTCCGTGGTGCTACGTAGGTAAGCGCAACATCCAGCGTGCGCTGGAGTATTACCGTCAGACCTATGCGAAGGAAATCCAGCCTGAAGTGCATTGGATGCCGTTTCGCCTGCACGCCTCATTGCCGAAGGAAGGTGTGGATCGGACAACGTATCTCAAGAAACGCTACCCGGGTCGGGCAAATGATCCGGATCTGTTTGCCGACGTCGTCAAAGCGGGCCGTCGGCTGGGTCTTGAATACAATTTTGAACGCATTGAGGTGCAGCCGAACACGACGGACGCCCACCGTCTGATGCGTTTTGCGGAACGCAACGGTGTGCGAGAGGCCGCTGTGGAGAGCCTCTTCCGAAGCTATTTCACCGACGGCCGAAATCTGTCGGATTCAGCCGTTTTGCTGGAGATCGGCACAAGTGTCGGCCTCGACGCTGTTGAACTTGAAGCCTATTTGAGCAGTGAGGTCGATGTGGAGTGGGTGGAGCAGATGGATACCCGCGCCAAGCGAGGGCTGGGCATCACGACGGTGCCCTTTCTGGTACTCAATGGGCGCAAGGGTGTCTCGGGCGTCTCGCCTGCGGATCAACTGTTTCAGGCGTTGCTCTGGGCGCGCAGGGATTACGCACGGCCGAACTGGATGCCGCGTTTTTTCAAGACTCTGTAGGTAGAGAGGAGGCGGCTCATGAACGATGAGAGCGCCACGCACCCCTCTCTTTTCTCCTCCGATTTGTGCCTCGCTGCGCCCGCTGAAGGTTCGCAAGCGCGTCACTGGGCAGCATGGATCATTCAAAGGTGGTGGGGCGCGCGGCTTCACCTCCTATTGCCGATGTGCGCTGCGCGTTCAGCCCTCCACATCGCCAACAGGCCTGCATTGGGCGTGCTCCAATAAAGGTCCCGCTCCGCCTGGAGCGGCAACTATTCGTCGTATTTACAAAACAACAACACCCCAAAAGTCAGTCCAAGTGTCTGATTCTTGGGGTGTTGTTGTTTGTGGGCGAACATTTTTTCACGGTCGGAGGTAATGCTAAGCGTATACCCCAATTTGTTTTCAACTTCGCTGGGTTCATCGTAAGCACCGTGACAGGAGCAAGGTGATCAGGGCTGCAAATATTGATCTCAGTCAATAATTTCATTTCGAAACACTTGCAGCAACCAAAACATCCTTTATCCTCACATCAGCATCGTTTATGCGAAGCTGAAAAGATAACCAAGTTTAGACAAGCCTCGACCCAATAAGTTTCACGGGAAATAGGCAACTAAATCGGAAACGCCGGAAATCTTGTCCGGAAAATCCGGTAACCACCTCAGGAGGATCACCCAATGAAGTCCGTCTTCACTCGCAACAAGACCGCTCCCGCTCTTACCGCTCTTGCTGCTGCGGTTGTGTTTGGTGCGCCGACCGTGGCCAGTGCGGCATGGGAGCCGACCCGTCCGGTCGAATGGATCATCCCGGCTGGTAGCGGCGGTGGTGCTGACCAGATGGCTCGTTTCGTTCAGGGGGTTGTGGTCAAACATGACCTGATGAAGCAGCCGCTCGTGATCGTGAACAAATCTGGTGGCGCTGGCGCGGAAGGTTTCTTGTACGTCAAGAATGCGAAAAATGATCCGCACAAGCTGATCATCACGCTGTCGAACCTTTTCACCACGCCAATGGCTACCGGTATTCC
>DATGNI010000007.1:0-17498 GCA_035306825.1 Azoarcus sp.
CCGATCGTTTCCCCGATTACGTGGAAATGGATGCGGCTTCCAATCGCGGGGTAGACGACATGGCGGCCTTGCTCGACCGGGCCGTGTATGCGCCGGTGCAGGGGCGTTACAAGGTCTACATGATCGACGAAGTGCACATGCTGACCGGGCACGCGTTCAACGCGATGCTGAAAACGCTTGAAGAGCCGCCTGAGCACGTCAAGTTCATCCTCGCCACGACTGACCCCCAGAAAATCCCGGTTACGGTGCTGAGTCGTTGTCTGCAGTTCAATCTCAAGCAGATGTCGCCGGGTGCGATTGTCGACCATCTTGCCCATGTCCTGGCTGAGGAAGGGGTGGAGTTTGAACGTGCCGCCTTGACGCATCTTGCGCGCGCGGCGGACGGTTCGATGCGTGACGCGCTTTCTTTGCTCGAACAGGCGATCGCGCACGGTGCGGGCAAGCTGGAAGAAGAGGGAGTGTCGCGCATGCTCGGCACGGTCGGCGACGACCATTTGTTCAGTGTGCTCGACGCGTTATTGGTGAATGACGTTGAAGCCATGCTGGCGGTTGCGGACGACATGGAAATGCGCAGCCTGTCCTTCGACGCTGCGTTGCAGGCGCTCGCCTTGCTGCTGTCTCGCGTTGCGCTGGCACAATTCGCGGCCGGTGCGCTGGCCGACGATGAACGTGAGCGTCTTGCGCCGTATGCCGAGTCGTGGGACGCCGAATTTCTTCAGCTCGCGTATCAGATCGCCATTCATGGACGTGAAGAGTTGTCGCTTGCACCGGATGAATACACCGGTTTTACGATGACCTTGCTGCGGCTGGCCGCCTTTTCTCCCATTCAGCCGCCTGCGCTCAATGGGCCGGCTGCGAGTGGGGGCGGAGAGCGTCCGCGTCCGGTATCAAGACCGTCGCAACGTGCGACCCCCTCCGCCCAGCCGGATGCGGCGAAGGCGGAGGCGCCGAGTGTGCGCACCGTCGTTGAACCGTCGGTATCGAAACCGGAGTCGCAATCGGAGCCGGCGCCCTTTGTGGCGGCGGACGTGCCGCCGTGGGAAGAGGATGTGCCGCCGGCGACACCGGAAGATCGCCCGCTCGAAGCGGCCGAAGCCTTCGAGGTTTTCGCCTCCGAGCAGTCGGCGCAGGGCGCGGCGGCCGCAGATGTGAAGGGGGCCATGTCCGCAGCAATGGCCGCGGGGGACTGGCATGCGTTGCAACGTGTGCTTGCACCGAGCGGTCTGGTGCGTGAATTGTGTCAGAACTGCGAATGGCTGAATTGCGAGAATGATCAGGTAACGTTGCGTCTGACCGAGACGCATCGCCATTTGTTGGATAATCCGACGCTTGTCCAGCGCCTCACTGAACGGCTTTCGGAATGCGCCGGTCGGCCGATGCGTGTGAGTGTTGAGGTGGGCGAGATCGAGAACGTGACGCCGGCGCAGATTGACCATGCGGCCAAACAGGCGCGTCATGCAGAGGCGGTGACGGCGCTGCGTAAAGATCCTTTTGTGACTGAAATCATTGAGCGTTTTGACGCTCAATTCGTTGAATCTTCGGTTAAACCCGTTTGAAATCTTTTTTTCGGAGTGTTGAGCAATGATGAAAGGCGGAATGGCCGGGCTGATGAAGCAGGCCCAGCAAATGCAGGAAAACATGCGCAAGGCGCAGGAAGAGCTCGCTTCAATCGAAGTCGAAGGCCAGTCCGGTGCCGGAATGGTCAAGGTGTTGATGACATGCAAGCACGACGTGCGTCGTGTTTCGATCGACGAGTCGGTCATGGATGACCGCGAGATGCTCGAAGATTTGCTCGCTGCAGCGGTCAATGATGCGGCGCGACGCGTGGAATCCACCACCCAGGAGAAAATGGCCGGCTTCACCTCCGGCATGGGCTTGCCGCCGGGAATGAAGCTGCCGTTCTGACCGGAGGTGACGGTCAAGTGCGTCCGTGTCGGTACGCTGACGCGATCTCTGATTTTCGCTCCATGCTGCTGGCTTGTTCATGTCCCGTCTAGATACCTTGATTGAAGCTTTACGCTGTCTGCCTGGAGTTGGGCCGAAGTCTGCTCAACGCATGGCGTATCATCTACTGCAGCGGGACCAGCCCGGCGCGGCGAAGCTTGCGGGTGCGTTGGCCGCAGCGCTTGAGGTGTTGCAGCACTGTGAGTTGTGCAACAGCTTCACCGAAGAACGGATCTGTTCGCGCTGCTCCAGCGCTCAGGCCGACCGTAGCTTGCTGTGCGTGGTGGAAATGCCGGCCGATGTTGCGGCGATCGAACAAACTCGCGCGTATCCGGGATTGTATTATGTGCTGATGGGAAAGCTGTCACCGCTGGATGGTATCGGGCCGCGCGAACTCGGTTTGGAGCGCTTGATCGGGCGCGCGACAGATGGCGATGTGAAGGAAGTCATTCTTGCAACCAATTTCACCAATGAGGGCGAAGCGACCGCTCATATGGTGTCGGAGTTGTTGGTTGCACGCGGTTTGAAAGTCACTCGCCTGTCGCGCGGAGTGCCGGTCGGAGGAGAGCTTGAGCATATCGATGGTGGTACGGTTGCGCAGGCGTTTTTCGACCGTCGGAAGGTGTAGAAGGCCGGGGCGGGAGGTGCCGAAAAAGCGTGAAAGAGCTTTTTTGCCGCCCGTAAAAAGCCGCAGAATTTTTACGGGCGGCAATTTTCTCCTATAATGCCAAAGTTTTTTTGAATCGGAATTGCATTCCTAATCAGGAAGAGGCCATGAGCGTGGAAGACAAGATGGACAACAGTCGCCGCAACCTGTTGGTTGCGACGTCGGCGGCCGGGGGGGTTGCCGCAGTGGCAACGGCGGTGCCGTTTGTCGCCAGCCTGACCCCGTCAGATCGGGCGAAAGCGGCTGGCGCGGCGGTCGAAGCCAATATCAGCGACCTTGCGCCCGGCGAGATGATGACGGTTGAATGGCGTGGCAAGCCCGTGTGGATTTTGCGTCGCACGCCCGAAATGATCGCTTCGCTCGATAAAACGGACGACAAGGTCAGCGATCCGGAATCCGACAAGCCGATGCAGCCCGAGTACGCCAAGAACAAGCACCGCTCCATTAAGGAAGAGTATCTGGTTACGGTGGGGATCTGTACCCACTTGGGCTGTTCGCCTTCCGAGAGGTTCAAAGTCGGTGCCGATGGCGGTATGAGTGCTGATTGGCCGGGCGGCTTCCTGTGCCCCTGTCACGGTTCGCTGTTTGATCTGGCCGGCCGTGTCTATAGCAGCATGCCCGCGCCGGAAAACCTCGAAGTTCCCCCTCATATGTATCTCTCGGACACCACGATTCTCGTGGGCGAAGACGAGGCCTAAGCAATGACGACCAAATCCAAGGCTCTGCTGAACTGGATCGACGATCGCTTTCCGCTGACGTCGACCTGGAAGGAGCACCTGTCCGAATATTACGCGCCGAAGAATTTCAACTTCTGGTATTTCTTTGGCTCCCTTGCGCTGTTGGTGCTGGTGATTCAGATTGTCACCGGTATTTTCCTGGTCATGCATTACAAGCCGGATGGCTCGCTCAATGCTGCAGGTATTCCCGTGGCTTTCGCCAGTGTGGAATACATCATGCGAGAGGTGCCCGGCGGCTGGTTGATCCGTTACATGCACTCGACCGGCGCTTCGGCCTTCTTCGTTGTCGTGTATCTGCATATGTTCCGCGCGATGCTGTACGGCTCGTATCGCAAGCCGCGTGAACTGGTGTGGATCTTCGGCGTGCTGCTTTTCCTGTGCCTGATGGCCGAAGCGTTCATGGGCTATCTGTTGCCGTGGGGGCAGATGTCGTTCTGGGGCGCACAGGTGATCATCAACCTGTTCTCCGCGATTCCGATCATTGGGCCGGATCTGACCGAAGTGATTCGTGGTGACTTCGTCATCAGTGACGCGACGCTCAACCGTTTCTTCGCGCTGCACGTGATCGCTGTGCCGTTGGTGTTGATCGGCCTTGTCGCCGCACACATCATTGCCCTGCACGAAGTCGGCTCGAACAACCCGGACGGCGTCGAAATCAAGAAGCATAAAGACGAAAACGGCGTCCCGCTCGACGGTATCCCCTTCCATCCGTACTACTCGGTGAAGGATATTGTGGGTGTCGGGGTCTTCCTGTTCTTTTTCTCTGCGGTGTTGTTCTTTTATCCCGAGGGCGGTGGTTACTTCCTCGAATACAACAACTTCATTCCGGCAGACCCGCTGAAAACACCGGCACACATCGCGCCAGTGTGGTATTTCACGCCCTACTATTCGGTGCTGCGCGCGGTTACGTTCCCGCTGTTCGGTCTCGACGCGAAGTTCTGGGGAGTGGTGGCGATGGGCGCCGCGGTGGTCATCCTCGCGTTCCTGCCGTGGCTGGACCGCAGCCCCGCTAAATCGATCCGCTATCGCGGCCCGATCTACAAGACAGCGCTGGCGATCTTCCTGGTGTCCTTTTTCATTCTCGGCTATCTGGGTGTGCTGGCCCCGACTCCGGGCCGCACACTGCTCGCGCAGATCTGCTCGGTGCTGTACTTCGCGTTCTTCCTGCTGATGCCGTGGTACACGAAGATCGACAAGTGCAAACCGGAACCGGAACGGGTGACCTTCAAATGACCAACAAAATGTTCAAGAACTTCAAGCGCATGATGCTGGCTGTGATCGTCGCTCCGTCACTGGCCTTCGCGGCCGGCCCCGGGGGAGCCTTGGATCGCGCGCCGGTCAGCATGGATCAGGCCTCGTTGCAACATGGCGCCAAGTTGTTCGTCAATTACTGTATGAACTGTCATGCTGCGAGCTTCATGCGTTACAACAAGCTCACCGAGATCGGTCTGACAGAAGAGCAAATCGTGGACAATCTGATGTTTTCCGGCGAACGCGTCGGCGATCAGATGACCATCGCGATGCGTCCGGGCGAAGCGAGAGAATGGTTCGGCACGATTCCGCCGGATCTGACGCTGGTCGCGCGTCAGCGAAATTCCAGTGCCGGTAGTGGCGCGGACTGGTTGTATACGTATCTGCGCACTTTCTATCGCGATTCGGAGCGCCCGACTGGTTGGAATAACGTTGTTTTTGAGAACGTCGGCATGCCGCATGCGCTGTGGGAACTGCAGGGGCATCAGGTGGCCGAAGTCGACGAAAACGGCGTGACCAGACTGGTTCTCGACGAACCTGGACGCATGAACGCAGCCGAATACGATGCAGCGGTTGCCGATCTGGTTTCTTTCCTCGTTTGGATGGGCGAGCCAGGCGCACAAAAGCGCCAGACGATCGGTATTTTTGTGCTGATCTTCCTAGTGGGCTTCACGCTGCTTGCCTATGCGCTGAAGAAAAATTATTGGAAAGACATCCATTAATGGATCCGGGTGCCGCGGGAGCGGCGCCCGGTTGCCTGCGCACCATGCGGCATTCGTATGGTGCGTTTCGTTTTTTTTGAAGAACCCGGAGTTTCAAGCCCATGATGACCCTTTATTCCGGCACGACCGACCCCTTCAGTCACCGTTGCCGGATTGTGTTGCACGAGAAGGGGATGGACTTCGAGGTGATCGACGTCGACCTCCATAACAAGTCGGAAGACATCGCGGTGATCAATCCGTACAACCGTGTTCCGGTGCTGGTAGACCGTGATCTCATCCTGTACGAACCGAATATCATCAACGAGTACATTGACGAGCGTTTCCCGCATCCGCAGTTGATGCCGCCGGATCCCATCCTGCGTGCGCGTGCGCGCCAGCTGCTGCATCAGTTCGAGGCTGAACTGTTCAGCCATATCGAAACGCTGGAAAAGGGTCTCAAAGCCGCCGAAAAAAGCCGTACAGCGGTGCGGGATATACTGGTGCAATTCACGCCGTTGTTTACCAATCAGAAATTCATGCTTGGAGATGAGTTCTCGATGCTCGACGTGGCAATTGCGCCGCTTCTGTGGCGTCTTGAGCATTACGGCATCCAGCTGCCAAAAAGCGCAGCCGGCATCATGAAATACGCTGAGCGCGTGTTCAGCCGTCAGGGCTTCATTGATGCGCTGACGGCCTCCGAAAAGGTCATGCGCCGCTGATTTACACGACCAGACGCGCCGCTGTGAGCGGCGCGCATCCTAATTGCAATGAATCCTGATTCTTCGCGTGCCTTTCGCCCGTATCTTATCCGCGCAACCTACGATTGGTGTGTGGACCATGGTTTCACCCCGTACGCGGTGGTGGATGTTTCCGATGAGGTCATGGTTCCAGAAGGCTATGCTCGCAACGGTCAGATCGTATTGAATTTGAGTCCTGACGCGACCGGACGCTTGGTGATCGATGATGGCGGCGTCAGTTTTCAGGCGCGATTCGGCGGTGTTGCGCAGAATATCTGGTTTCCCTACGCCAATTTGCTGGCGTTGTATGCGCGAGAGAACGGACGCGGCTTGGCCTTCTCCCAGGGCGTAGCCTTTGAGCTCAGTCCCGAGACGGGCGATGACGAGGAGGAAAGCGGCGAGCCGACAGGGCCGGTAACGGTGACCGAAAGCGCGGCGGACGCCTCTTCCGACAATCATGACGGTGGCGATGAACCACCTTCTGATGAGGATCCGCCGCCTCGCGGCAGTCATCTCAAAGTGGTCAAATAAAACAATCGGGCCGGCTGAAAATGCCGGCCTGATCGTTTTTACAGACCGTACAGTGCGCGGTTGTTGAACAGTATTGGCTAGCCGCGATGGAGTGGAAAACCCGTAACCGGCGAGGGCTTTCCTTGAATCAGTGCAGAGAGAAGGTCTGCCGAGCCAGCGGCCAGGGTCCAGCCAAGCGAGCCGTGTCCGGTGTTGAACCACAGGCCTTCGAGCTTGCCGGGACCGATGATGGGGACGCAGGACGGTGTGCACGGGCGCAGTCCCGCCCACGCCTCGACTGCGGAGGAGTCGGTTGCGCCGGGGAAAAGTTCTTCGAGCCAGGCGCGCAGCAAAGCGATCCGAGCGTCGTCGATTTGAGTGTTTCCGCCGTTGATTTCTGCCGTACCCGCCACTCGCAGACGTTCGCCAAGACGCGAGGAAACGATCCGGCGGCCTTCGTCAGTGAGGCTGACGATCGGCGCGCGTTCCCGAACGACGATTGGGGCGGTGATTGAATAGCCTTTGAGCGGATGAATCGGCAGACGCTCACCGGCCTGGGCTGCGAGCGCCGGACTGGCGCAGCCGAGACAGACCACTACGGCATCGGCATCGAAGATGCGTTCGCCCTGCGCGTCGCGCACATGTGCGCCGGTGACACGAGTGCCGTCGATGGCGAGAGAGGTGATGAGGGTGTCGTAAAAAAAATGCGCGCCGTGTTCGGTTGCGAGACGGGAGAGCGCGCGTGTGAAAAGATAGGCGTCGCCCGATTCGTCATTGGGGGCATACATTCCTCCGCGCAGACGCGCGTGAATGCCCGCCAGTGCGGGCTCAATGTCCACGCATTCGTCCGGTGAGCACAAACGATTGTCGATGCCGTAACGGTTCAGGATCCGACCGCGTTCGCGTGCATTGCGGTGCGCGCCGGCATCGTAGTGCAGATGCAGAATGCCGCGTGTCTTGGCGTCATAGGCGAGTCCTGTGGCGGCACGTAGAGTCTGCAAGCATGTGGCACTGTGCACGGCGAGACGGGCGATCGAATCGGTGTTGCGGGAATGGCGGCTCGGCCAGCATTCACGCAAAAATTCGAGCAACCAGCGCCAGCGTTCCGGGTTCATGCCGAAACGCAGGCGCACCGGAGCGTCGCGGCGGCCCAGCGAGCGCAGGGCGATCATGGGCGCTGCCGGACTAGACCAGGGTTCAGGGTGACTGACTGAGATCTGGCCGCCGTTGGCAAAACTGGTTTCCAGCCCTGGGCCGGGTTGGCGATCGACTACAGTGACCTCATGGCCGGCCTGCAGCAGGGACCAGGCAGTCGTGACGCCGGTTACACCCGCGCCCAAGAGCAAAACTCGCATATGATGGTCAAAAAGAGAAATTCTTGATTTCGACCCGCCTGAACAGCATCGCTGTTACGAAAAGTACCGCGCAGCACTGGTTAGGGCGGGCTACACAAAGGATAATTCTATCCTTTTCGAACCTTCCCCGATGATCGGGATTTCGGCAGGAGCCGTTTGGCATGGCACGCATCACGCTTACCCAGCATCTCATCGAACAACAGCGCGCAGGTCGCATCAACGCCGATTTGCGCTTGCTGATAGAAGTCGTGGCCCGCGCGGTCAAGGCTGTCAGCGTTAACATTTCCAAAGGCGCGCTCGCCAACGTATTGGGTGAAGCGGGCAGTGACAACGTCCAGGGCGAGGCGCAAAAGAAGCTCGACGTCGTCGCCAACGAGATCTTGTTGCAAGCCAATGAGTGGGGCGGTCACCTCGCTGCGATGGCTTCAGAAGAGGTCGAGGAAGTACATCAGATTCCGTTTGATTACCCCAAGGGTGGCTATCTGTTGCTGTTCGATCCGCTCGATGGCTCGTCCAATATTGACGTCAATGTTTCCGTGGGCACGATTTTCTCGGTGCTGAAAAACCCGCCGGGCGGAAACGAACCGACGGAGGAGGCTTTTCTCCAGCCGGGGCGTGATCAGGTGGCTGCCGGCTATGCGTTGTATGGTCCCTCCACGATGCTGGTGCTGACGATTGGCCGCGGTGTGCACGGCTTTACGCTGGACAAGGAAATGGGAAGTTTCGCCTACACCCATCCGTTCATGACGGTGCCGCAGCAGACGGCGGAATTTGCGATCAATGCGTCCAACGCGCGTCACTGGGAAGAGCCGGTCAAACGCTATATTGCCGAGTTGCAATCCGGTGAAGAGGGGCCGCGCGGGCGCGATTTCAACATGCGCTGGGTGGCTTCAATGGTGGCCGACGTGCATCGTATCCTGACGCGCGGGGGGGTGTTCATGTATCCGTTGGACGAAAAATGTCGTGCCAAGGGCGGGCGTTTGCGCTTGTTGTACGAAGCCAGTCCAATGGCGATGATTGTCGAACAGGCGGGTGGAGCGGCCATCATCGGCCGCCAGCGCATCCTCGACGTACAGCCGGAAAAATTGCATCAGCGTATTCCGGTGATGCTGGGCTCGGCCGAGGAAATCGCGATCCTCGAGAAGTATCACCAGGATTGAGGCGTATCGGGGTTGAAGGGTGTCGGTCACGACGGGAACCGGGCTTTGCCGGTTGTGGTTGCGCCGACACGCCTCAAGGAATGTCGGATTGCCATCCGTAGCGATATTTGCTGTTTTGCATCAAGCGAAAATGTTGCAACGAATTCGCAAGTGGCACACCGTAGAATGCCCTCCATGGATGTAAATCGATACCCGTTTCGCCGCATTGTTTCCGCCGCGCTGTGTTGCGCGGCGTTTGCGTTGGGTTTGCCGGCACAGGCCGAGGAAGAGGTGGTCATTCCTCTGGCGGTGACGCTGGATGCGCCGGACGAGGTGAGTGCGTTGCTCGAGAGGCATCTGCGCATTCTGCGCCCCGCGCAAACGGCTCCCACTCAGAAGATCGACGCCGAATCGTTGGTCCGCCGGACCCGCCGCGACGTTGAAAATCTGCTGGCGACCGAAGGCTACTTTACGCCGACGATTGACGTGCAGCGTGACAGCGTTCAATCGTGGCACCTCATCGTTGAGCCGGGACGACGCACCACGGTGGAATCGGTGGATATCACGTTTTCCGGCGATATCACGAGAGAAAACGAAGCCCTCGCCGCCCGACGTTCAGCCGCGCGCGAAGGGTGGGGGCTGAACGCGGGGCAGCCCTTTACGCAATCAGCGTGGGGCGGCGCCAAAAGCGATCTTCTGCATAGCGTGTCTTCACGCGATTATGCGGCCGCACGCATCGTGCATAGCCGTGCTGCGATCGATCCTGAACGCGCGACGGCGGCGCTGTCGATCACTGTAGATTCTGGGCCACCCTTCAAGCTGGGCGAAGTGCGCGTGAGAGGCTATGAGCGCCTGCCGGAGGGGCTGGCGCATCGGTACAGCCGTCTGGAGCCGGGCGAACCCTATGACCAGGAGCGTCTGCTCGCCTATCAGAGCGCATTGCAGGAAGCCCCGCAATTTGGTTCGGTGGTGGTCGAGATTCCGCGAGACCCGGAATTGGCCGATGCGGTGCCGGTGGATGTCCAGATCACGGAAGCCGATTCGCGCCGGTTGGGATTTGGCGCGGGCTTTTCCACCAACACCGGCGCACGCGTGGAGACAAACTGGCGTGACGTCAATCTGTTCGGTCGCGCCTGGGAGCTGCAAACAGGCTTGCGCATTGAGCAGCGTCGCCAGGCGTTTTATGGTGACCTCTTTCTGCCTCCGCCGCGTCCGGGGGTACGGGATGGTTTCGGCTGGGTGCTCGAGGCCAGCGACATCGAAGGCCTCGAACGAGATCGCGCCGCCGTGGGTGCCTCGCGCATCTACACGTACGGCGACAATGAAACCACGTTGATGCTGCGTTACGAGACCGAAAAGCTTCGCCCGGATGATGGTGAGTCGAGCGAATCCACCGCGCTTTCCGCCAACGTTTCGCATACTTTGCGTCGCGTCGATGACCTGTTCAATCCGCGTCGCGGTTATGTGTTGCACGGCGCGCTTGGTGGCGGTGCAAAATCGGTATTGTCCGATCAGGATTTCCTGCGCGTGTATGGCCGCGGGGTTTTGTATCAACCCGTCGGCGCCCATGATGTCGTGATTCTGCGCGGCGAACTCGGCAATACTTTTGCCGACAGCAGCGATGGAGTGCCGATGAGTTTTCTGTTTCGCACCGGCGGCTCTCAGACTGTGCGCGGTTATGCCTACGAAAGCCTCGGTGTGGAGGACGGGGACGCTGTCCTCGGAGGGCGCTTCCTCGCCACGGCGAGCGCTGAATACGTGCACTGGATCAATGGCGGCCCCTGGGGCGTGGCGAGCTTCGTGGATGTGGGGGATGCTTCAGAAACCCGTTCCGATTTTGACGCCAAGCTTGGGTACGGTGCAGGCATGCGCTGGCGGAGCCCGGCCGGCCCGTTGGCGCTTGATCTCGCCTGGGGGCATGACAAGCAAAAGCTGCGGGTGCATTTCTCGGTTGCCATCGCATTCTGACCGAATCGCCCTGAAATCCACAGCAAGACGAATTCGGCCTTCTGCCAGCGTTTCTGCAGCCGTGGCACGCCAAGCCACCCCCGGCGATTGACCCGCTTTTGTCAAAGGGCCCATGAAGTCCTGGGAACTTCATGGGCCCTTGCCGGGCTCCGGACAGAACGCGGGCGCAGAAGTCCTGCAATCACCCGCTTTTCAGTGCGTTTCGTGTAACCCGATATTTAGTCCGGGTCCGTGACTTAGCGATACGGCCTCTGTGTGAGGAGGCCGTTTTCTGTATTTCCTGCCCCGTCCAAAGTACAAGTCACAGACTGAAATCCGTGCGAATGCTGGGCGTTGGCCTGACAGGGCGAGGGTGTTGAAGAGTCGCCGATCACGCGTTCTCATGTGTCTCACACTCCGAAACAGTCCCGCCGCACATTCGTCCGTTCTGCACCCATACTGGATTCGTGGTCGTCCTGAGACCGACCTCACAGGCAGGAGGGCGACACACCGAATGCACTCACTACACATATTCGGGTGTCTGATTGAAGAGTCTTAAATAAGGAGTATGAAATGAATACCAACCTTCGCAAGACCATCATTGCCAGTTCCATCGCTGCACTGATCGCGTTGCCCGCTTGGGCTGCCTCCGACGCGTCCCAGGATCAATCGAACACTCCCGCGACGGCGGCGCCGAGTGGTACCTCGAGTGGCGCCCCGAGCGGTGCCAGCTCCTCGATGGGCCAGGGTGACGGCGGCGCAACCGGCGCGCAATCCCCGGCCGGTGCGACCAGCGGGAGCGCTGCCGACTCCAGCAGTCCCAACGCTGCTTCGTCCAGCGGTTCCAACTCCGCTTCGGATAACCCGCTGCATTCGCGCACTGCCGGTGACCTGGAAGGCGTCGACATTGTGAATGCCCAAGGCGAAAAAATCGCCTCTATCGATGCCGTGGTTTTGAGCGCCGATCGTAGCGAAGCCCATGCAGTCATCGACGTTGGCGCCACGCTGGGGATGGGCGGTCACACCACCCTCGTGTCGCTGGATGAGCTCACCACCGCAGGTGAAGACGAGCTCCGCATCGACGCCACCGAGGACGAGCTGAAAGCCCGTCCGGAGTACGACGATGAAGAGGGCGGCTATGTTGAGCTCGAAAGCGACGCCATCATTGGCGGCGCGATGAACTAAGCGTTCAGCTTGGTCCGTACGATGAGGGCGGCGTTGGCAGATAACGGAATCCATGCAGAGCGCACCGTTCTGCTCCTGTGATGCCGGCCCCGTGAAAGGGTCCAGCCGTCCTCTGACAATCCCCGGTTAGCGGTTCGTCGCGCCGGGGATTGCCTTTTTCAGAGGCGTTATTCATGCTCGCACCCCCGCCATCCCGCGAGGGGGTTCTACCCCGATATCACGAACACTTTCGAGAAGGCTTGTAAGAGCCCTGCGGAGTGTTCTGTCCAAGCGTAAGAAATACCATCCCGAGTTCAAGCGGGAAGCGGTCGAACGGGTTCGTCGGGCTTCCGAGGTCGTGCAAGGTCATTTCAAGAGGGGCGCAAAAATCTGGGCGCTTCCAGCGACGCTCCACCGAACGATCAAAACTCTCAAGCTCAGCGATGAACAGCAATTGAAAATGCTGGTTGACTTGAAATTGCAACCTCTCGCCCCTATCATTAGCACTCGCTGGCGGGGAGTGCTAACAACCCGTCGAAGCAAACATCCGCAGATTGTTTCCGCGGGCAATGGGCCCGCGCAGCTTGAACCGTACAGGAGTGAAACAATGAAGATCCGTCCCTTGCATGATCGTGTGATCGTCAAGCGTTCTGAAGCCGAGCGTACGACCGCTAGTGGCATTGTGATTCCCGATTCCGCAGGCGAGAAGCCGGATCAGGGCGAAGTGGTCGCTGTCGGCAACGGCAAGATTCTGGAAGACGGTACTACGCGTGCGATGGCCGTCAAGGCAGGCGACCGCGTGCTGTTCGGCAAGTATGCCGGCCAGTCGGTCAAGGTCGACGGCGAGGAACTGCTCGTCATGCGCGAAGAAGACATCATGGGCGTGGTCGAGGGCTGAACGCCTTCCCGCTCGAAGCTGAATCAGACAGGAGTAAAGATCCATGGCAGCCAAAGAAGTTAAGTTCGGTGATTCCGCTCGCGACCGCATGGTCGTCGGCGTTAACACTCTCGCCAATGCGGTTAAGGTAACGCTCGGACCGAAAGGTCGTAACGTTGTGCTCGAGCGCAGCTTCGGCGCGCCGACCATGACCAAGGACGGTGTGTCCGTCGCCAAGGAAATCGAGCTGCAGGACAAGTTCGAGAACATGGGCGCGCAGATGCTGAAGGAAGTCGCTTCGAAGACCTCCGATATTGCCGGGGATGGCACCACCACCGCGACCGTTCTGGCCCAGTCCATCGTGCGCGAAGGCATGAAGTATGTCGCCGCGGGCATGAACCCGATGGATCTGAAGCGCGGTATCGACAAGGCAGTGATTGCCACCTGCGAAGCGCTGGCTAACCTGTCCAAACCGTGCTCGACCGCCAAGGAAATCGCCCAGGTCGGTTCGATCTCCGCGAACTCTGATGCTGACGTTGGCCAGATCATTGCGGATGCGATGGAAAAGGTCGGCAAGGAAGGCGTGATCACCGTCGAGGACGGCAAGTCGTTGCAGAACGAACTGGACGTGGTCGAAGGCATGCAGTTTGACCGTGGCTATCTCAGCCCGTACTTCATCAGCAATCCGGAGCGTCAGATTGCCGCGCTGGAAAATCCGTTCATCCTGCTGTTCGACAAGAAAATCTCGAACATCCGCGATCTTCTGCCGGTGCTCGAACAGGTGGCCAAGGCCAGCCGTCCGCTGCTGATCATCGCTGAAGACATCGAAGGTGAAGCGCTGGCGACGTTGGTGGTCAACAACATCCGCGGCATCCTCAAGACCTGCGCGGTCAAGGCCCCGGGCTTTGGCGATCGTCGCAAAGCCATGCTGGAAGATATCGCCATTCTGACCGGTGGTCAGGTGATTGCCGAGGAAGTTGGCCTGACGCTCGAGAACGTCACGTTGGAGCAACTTGGCCAGGCGGCAAGCGTCGAAGTGGGCAAGGACAACACGATCATCATCGACGGCGCCGGTTCGTCGGAGAGCATCGAAGGTCGTGTCACGCAGGTTCGTGCGCAGATCGAAGAAGCCTCTTCGGACTACGACCGTGAGAAGCTGCAAGAACGTGTGGCCAAGCTCGCCGGCGGGGTTGCGGTGATCAAGGTTGGCGCAGCGACCGAAGTCGAGATGAAAGAGAAGAAGGCCCGCGTCGAAGACGCGCTGCACGCCACGCGCGCTGCGGTTGAAGAAGGCATTGTGCCGGGTGGCGGCGTTTCGCTGCTGCGTGCCCGCAGCATTCTTGGTGATGTCAAAGGTGACAACCGCGATCAGGACGCTGGTATCCAGATCGTTCTGCGTGCGCTTGAGCAGCCGTTGCGCGAGATTGTTGCCAACGCTGGCGACGAGCCGTCGGTGGTCGTCAACAAGGTGCTTGAAGGCGAAGGCAACTTCGGCTACAACGCCGCGACCGGTGAGTACGGTGATCTGGTGTCGATGGGCGTGCTGGACCCCACCAAGGTCGAGCGCACCGCGTTGCAGAATGCCGCTTCCATCGCTGGCCTGATGCTGACCACGGAGTGCATGGTTGGTGAGCTGCCGGAAGAAAAACCCGCGATGCCTGATATGGGCGGAATGGGTGGTATGGGCGGAATGGGTGGCATGGGCATGATGTAATGTGTCCAGGCTACGCGCCTACACAAACCCCGCTTCGGCGGGGTTTTTTTTGCGCTGCCGAAAAACGACATCCGGGGAAGCGTGAATAGGGCGCAGCCGTTCCTCGCTGTTAAGATTCCACGATTACGCATTTCGGGGGGACTATGCGCATTCTGCTCGCAGAAGATGATTCCGTCATTGCCGACGGCCTGACCCGCGCACTGAAACGCTGCGGCTATGCGGTCGATTCAGTTGCCAGCGGGACCGAGGCCGACATGGCATTGACGACACAGCCGTATGATCTGCTGATACTTGACCTTGGTCTGCCGAAGTTGTCGGGCATTGATGTACTCAAGCGCCTGCGCGCACGCAAAGCGACGTTCCCCGTATTGATTCTGACGGCGCAAGACGGGGTGGAAGATCGCGTACGTGGGCTTGATGCAGGCGCTGACGACTACCTCACCAAGCCTTTCGCCTTGCCTGAACTGGAAGCGCGCGTGCGGGCGCTGACCCGGCGCGGCACCGGTCAGTCGCGCAACATTGGCCTGGGTCGGCTGGAATACGATCAGGCGGATCACGTCGTGCGCATTGATGGTGAAGCGGTCGAATTCTCCGCACGCGAAGTGGCCTTGCTCGAAGTGTTGATTCTCAAGGCGGGACGACTTGTCAGCAAAGATCAGCTGGTGGATCACTTGTGCGGTTGGGGCGAAGAAGTCTCGGGCAACGCCATCGAGGTGTATGTGCACCGTTTGCGCAAGAAACTGACAAATTCCGATCTGCGCATCGTTACCGCGCGCGGGCTTGGCTACAGCCTGGAGCTGCATCGTGAGACTGAGGCGCCGAAAATCTGATTCCGGCGCCAAGCAGGAAAAGGCGCGTCAGCCAAATTCGCTTTTTGGCGAGATTCTGGATTGGCTGCTTGCGCCGTTGCTCGTGCTGTGGCCGATTTCGATCATCTTCACCCACAGCGTAGCGAGCAACATTGCCAACCAGCCCTATGATTTGATCCTGGCGGACAACGTGCGGGCGTTATCGCGCCTGGTACAGGTGACCGATGGCGTGGTGTGGGTGGATTTCCCCGCTTCACCGCGCATCATATTCCGCTCTGACCGCGAGGATGTCTTCTATTACCAAGTGGCGACAGGAGACGGGACGCTGGCCAGCGGCGACTCCGAATTGCCGCGCATCGCGCCCCCCGTGGAGGTCATCCCCGAGCAGGTGTTGTTTCGCGACGCCTATGTGCAGGGCGAGCAGGTGCGCGTGGCGTATCAATTCCTGCAGCCGCATTTTGATGTAAATGAGCCCATGGTGGTGGTGCAGGTGGCAGAGACGCTCAACAAGCGTTCAACGCTGTCCTCGCGCGTGGTGACCGAAGTGCTGTTTCCGCAGTTCGCGATCATCCCGCTCGCGGTTTTGCTGGTTTGGGTGGGGCTGTCACGCGGCACCTTGCCCCTCAGCCGGCTGGAGCAACGCATCGCCAGTCGCCGTCCGACCGATCTGTCCCCGATCGAGCCTTCCAGTGCGCCGGATGAGGCGCGTCCGTTGATCGTCTCCTTCAATGACATGATGGCGCGTCTGGACGAGAACCTGCAGGCACAACAGCGCTTTATTGCCGATGCGGCGCATCAGATGCGCACCCCGCTTACCGGACTGCGCACCCAGACCGAGCTGGCGCGCGATGAGACGGATCCGGCGCAGCTGCGTCGCTCGCTCGAACAGATCACCGAAAGCGCCCAGCGCGCGACGCATTTGATCAACCAGCTCTTGTTGTTGGCGCGCGCGGAAAACACATCCGAAAGCATCTATGTGATGGAACGCGTCGATCTGGGGGCGATTGTGCGTGCAGTGGCGGCGGAACTGTTCCCGATGGCGCAGGAAAAGGATCTCGATTTCGGCGTTGAAGGCGGAGATCATGACGTGGAGGTGCGGGGCAATACGCTGCTTTTAGGCGAGATGATCAAGAATCTGCTCGACAATGCCATCAAATACACCCCGTGCGGCGGCAAGGTCACTGCGCGCATGCTCACCATTGACGATACGGTACGGCTTGAAGTGGAAGATGACGGAGTCGGCATCCCTGCTGCGGACCGCGAGCGTGTTTTCGAACGTTTTTATCGCGTACTCGAAAGCGGGGAGGAAGGTTCCGGTCTAGGCTTGTCCATTGTGCGCGAAATTGCCGAATTGCACGGCGCCCGTATCAGCCTCGAGGATGGTTCCGGCGGACGCGGAACGCGTGCAAGAGTGGATTTTGACTTGTGGCGACCCCCGTATACCGCGTCGAAAGAAAAAAAGGATGGCGATAGCGTTTGACGTGAGGCATTCCTCGGCTATAATGCGGCCCTTCGGCCAGGTAGCTCAGTTGGTAGAGCAGCGGATTGAAAATCCGCGTGTCGGCGGTTCGATTCCGTCCCTGGCCACCAAAGATATCAAGCACTTAGCCCAGCCTCCGAGCTGGGCTAAGTGCTTTTTGCGCCGGTTTCTGTCATTTTTCTGTCACTGGCAACGTGGAGTCACTGCGCCTGAGTGCGCACAAAGGGACACCGAAAACAAAAAGCTTCATTCCCGCCGGCTTGCCTATACATAGCTCCCATAAGGAGTTACGCATGAAACGAGAAACATCTTTCCCCACTTCCTCAAGCGGCCCGGACGTCGGGTTCCTGGCTGTGCAGGGCGAGCGCGGCAGAACTTGGTGTTGAACAGAACGCAAATTCAATCTACAGGAGCTGTCTATGTCCGTTTCTTTTGCTCATCGCGCCACTCTGGGTCTGACAGGATG
>DATGNI010000008.1:0-2904 GCA_035306825.1 Azoarcus sp.
CCGTGGAACGCCGCCTACGTTCAACCTTCTCGCCGTCCCAAAGATGGCCGCTACGGGGAAAATCCGAACCGCCTGCAGCACTACTACCAATACCAGGTGGCACTCAAGCCTTCACCGCTGAATATTCAGGAGTTGTATCTCGACAGTCTGCGGGCCTTAGGCATCGATCCGATGGTGCACGACATCCGCTTCGTCGAGGATGACTGGGAAAACCCCACGCTGGGCGCTTGGGGGCTGGGCTGGGAAGTGTGGCTGGATGGCATGGAGGTGACACAGTTCACCTACTTTCAGCAGGTGGGCGGTCTTGACTGCAAGCCGGTGCTGGGTGAGATCACCTACGGCATTGAGCGTCTGGCGATGTATCTGCAAGGCGTGGAAAACGTCTATGACCTGGTCTGGTCCGTGTCGCCGGAGGGTGTGCCGGTCACTTACGGGGACGTCTACCATCAAAACGAGGTGGAGCAGTCTCGCTACAACTTTGAGCATGCCAATGTCGACTTCCTGTTCTCACTGTTTGGTGGATACGAAGCCGAGGCCAAGCGTCTGATCGAAGAAGAGCTTGCGTTGCCGGCGTATGAGATGGTTCTCAAGGCGGGTCACAGTTTTAACCTGCTCGATGCGCGCGGCGCGATCTCGGTGACCGAGCGTGCGGCCTACATCGGGCGTATCCGCAATCTCTCTCGGGCGGTTGCAAAAGCCTATCTTGATTCGCGCGAGGCGCTTGGTTTTCCGATGCTTAAAAAGGCTGTTTCCAAGGAGCGTGCATGATGTCGAACGCTCATTTGCTCGTTGAACTGGTAACCGAAGAGCTTCCGCCCAAGGCGCTGCCTCATCTTGGCGCGGCCTTTACCCGCGGCATCGTCGATGGCCTGCGCGCCTGCGGTCTGGCGCCGACTGACGGAGAGGTGCGCAGTTTCGCTGCACCCCGCCGTTTGGCGGTGATGCTGAAGGAGGTTGCGACGCAGGCTGCATCGCGGGAAGTGACCGAAAAGATCATGCCGGTGAAAGTCGCTCTGGATGCCGAAGGCCAGCCGACGCAGCCATTGCTCAAGAAACTCGCCGCGAAAGGTATTCCGGTTGAGGCCATCGCCGATTTTGAACGACGCATGGACGGGAAGGCCGAAGCGCTGTTTCACACCCGCATCGAGAAAGGCGCAGAACTCGACGAAGTGCTCGCCGACATCGTTCATGACGCGGTGCGCGCACTGCCGATTCCGAAGCTCATGCGCTGGGGTGCGAGCGACGTGCAGTTTGTGCGTCCGGTTCATCGTCTGGTAATGCTGCACGGCGAGCGTGTCGTGCCAGGCAAGGTGTTGGGACTCGACGCCGGCCGCACCACCCAGGGCCACCGCTTCATGTCGCGCGGCGCGATCGATATCCCCAACGCCGAAGCGTGGGAGCCGACGTTGCTGGCCGAAGGCAAGGTGGTGCCAAGCTTTGACGAACGGCGGGCCGAAATCGAACGACAGCTCAAGGATGCCGCTGCACAGGAAAACGCCTCGCTGGGCGACTACCTTGATCTGCTCGACGAAGTTACCGCGCTGGTCGAACATCCGAGTGTGTATAAAGCCGAATTCGAAGCCGAATTTCTCGCGGTGCCGCAAGAGTGCCTGATTTTGACGATGCGCTCAGACCAGAAATATTTCCCGCTCTTCGATGACGCCGGCACGCTGCTCAATCGTTTCCTGATCGTGTCGAACATGCGGGTGGCTGACCCGTCCAACATTATTGCGGGGAATCAGCGCGTGGTACGTCCGCGTCTGGCGGATGCGCGGTTTTTCTTCGAGCAGGATTGCCGCAAGACGCTCGAATCACGCGTCGAAGGTTTGGCGAAAGTCGTCTATCACAACAAGCTCGGTTCGCAGCTCGAACGGGTGGAACGCGTGCGTGCCATTGGCGGCAAGATTGCGGAGAAGCTTGGCGTGGATGCGGCGGCGGTGGATCAGGTGGCACGCCTGGCGAAAGCCGATTTGCTGACCGACATGGTGGGCGAATTCCCCGAATTGCAGGGCGTGATGGGGCGCTACTATGCGCTGCACGACGGGTTGTCGGACGTGGTGGCTGACGCTATCGAAGATCATTACAAGCCGCGCTTTGCCGGTGATGACTTGCCGCGCAATGATGTGGGCGTGGTGGTGGCGCTGGCTGACAAGCTGGAAACGCTGGTGGGGCTGTTCGGCATTGGTCAGCTTCCGACCGGCGACAAGGATCCGTTTGCGTTGCGCCGTCACGCGCTGGGCGTCATCCGGATGTTGGTCGAGCGTGAATGGGCGCTGGATATGGATGATCTGATCGACACGGCTGCCGCTCCGTTCGGGGGAATCGACGCCTCGCACCGCGCCGCGCTCGTGAGCTTTATTTATGACCGCCTGGCCAACGCCCTGCGCGACCAGGGGTACAGCGCGCAGGAAGTCGATGCCGTGCTGGCCCTGCAGCCGCAACGTCTGGCCGACGTGATCCGACGCCTTGCCGCAGTGCGTGCATTTGCGGCCTTGCAGGAAGCGCCGGCATTGGCTGCAGCGAACAAGCGCGTCGGCAATATTCTCAAGAAGGCAAGTGGCGAAGTCGCGCAAGAGGTGGATGTAGCCTTGTTCAGCGAGTCGGCTGAAACAGCGCTGAACGATGCGCTTGGGACCGTCGTGCCGCAGGCGGACGCTGCATTCGAACGGGGAGATTATTCCGCTTCGTTGCAGGCGCTTGCGGCGCTCAAGACACCGATTGATGCATTTTTTGACGCTGTAATGGTCAATACTGATGATCCGGCCTTGCGCGGCAATCGGCTTGGTCTGCTTGCCACTCTGCATCGCGCCATGAATCGCGTTGCTGATTTGTCGCGACTGTCCGCGTAAATAGAAAGGAAAATGCGATGCCCTCGATGAAACTGATCATTCTCGACCGCGACGG
>DATGNI010000009.1:0-6065 GCA_035306825.1 Azoarcus sp.
TTCGAGGTACAGCGTACCCATATCGGCGTAGAAGCGCTCGTTCTCTTCGCTCGCCAAGGCAAGCAGACCCAGCACCTGCCCTTGATGACGCAGCGGCACCAACGCCAGCGAGCGCAAACGGGAAGAGGTTTCCCCGAACCATTCAAGCACTTCTTCATTGACCGGTTTGCCGCAGTACGGATGCCGCATGTCCGCGACCTCGAAGCGCATTTCCTCACTCGTTGGCGCGCCCGCCTCGCCATCTGGCGTGACCACGGTATTCCATACTCGCAGCGTGGCGTGGGGGACAGAGAAGTCTTCGTGCAGGCTGCGCAGCAGCGCTTCCTGAAAGCTGGCCAGCTCTTCGGCCGAAACCAGTTCAATCGTCAGGCGGTGCAGCTTGGTGCTGATTTCATCGTTTTCTTCACCATAGCGAATCAACTCGGCGAATTTGGCTTCAAGCTGGCGTATTTTTGCGCGCAAGGTGTGCAACTGACGTTCCGCCAGCGTAATCGCCTGGCCGCCATGCGGGTGCGGCACCGTGACGTCGACAAAAACATCACTGTGCTCAACAAGAAATTCAGGGTGATCACGCAGATATTGCGCGATAGCTTCTGGGTTCATCAACGGGACTCCAGGATTCATTCAAGTTCCAGCTCGCCTTCGAAAACGGTCTGGGCCGGGCCGGTCATGCGCACTGACGTGCCGGGGCCATCCCACGCAATGGTGAGCTCGCCGCCGCGTGTTACCACCCGCACCGGCGAGACCAAACGTTCGCGCAGGATGCCTGCCACCACCGCGGCGCAGGCGCCAGTGCCGCAGGCCAGCGTTTCGCCGGCGCCACGTTCGTACACCCGCAGGATGATCTCATGAGCGCTGACGATCTGCATGAATCCCGCATTGACGCGCGCGGGGAAACGCTCGTGGCCCTCGATTTGCGGCCCCTGCGTGGCAACCGCAGCGCGTTGCGCATCGGGCACGATCTGTACCGCATGCGGATTGCCGATGGACACCGCGGTGATGCTGAGTTGCGTACCGTCTGCCAATTCGAGTGGTTGCGCGACGGCAGTGGAATCGGATGCAAAAGGGATACGGGCAGGCGTCAGCTCCGGCACGCCCATGTCGACCGTCACCAGGCCGCTGTCTTCAAGGCGCGGCTCGATCACGCCGGAACGTGTTTCGACGCGAATGCTGCGTTTGTCGGTAAGGCCTTTTTCATGCACGAAACGCACGAAGCAACGCGCTCCATTGCCGCACTGTTCAACCTCTCCGCCGTCGGCGTTGAAGATGCGATAGCGGAAATCCACGTTTTCAGAGGAAGGCGGCTCAACGATCAGCAGCTGATCGCAACCGACTCCAAAATGACGGTCGGCGATCATCTGCACTTGCGCTGGTGTGAGCGACACGGCCTGACGCGTGGCATCGATCACAACGAAATCGTTGCCCAGTCCGTGCATCTTGGTGAAACGCAATGGCATGGTGTTCCCGTGGCGACCGTGCGAATGGATCCGAAGATTCTCGCCCAGGCCGAGGAGCGCGTCCAGCAGAGAAAGGGACTGCAAACGTTCTACAGCGCATCCTTCAACAACTCTGCCAACGGATCGTCGTCCAAGCGAGTGCCCCACTGATCGCGATGCACCAGCTCGTTCAGCGGCAGACGCTGACGCCAACCGGCACGCGCCAGTTCAGGTTCGTCGAGAAACTCATCCACGTAGCCGAGGCACAGGTAAGCGAGCGGCACGACCCCGTCGGGCAGACCAAGCAGATCGGCCAGCTCATCCGCATCGAGAATGCTGACCCACCCCACTCCGACGCCTTCAGCACGCGCCGCGAGCCACAGATTCTGCACCGCCAGACAGGCACTGAACAGATCCGTGTCGAGCATCGTATTGCGTCCGAGAACGTGCGGCCCCGCGCGCTTTCGGTCACACGTGATACACAGATTCAGGGGGCTTTCCTGAATCCCTTCCAGTTTCAAGCGCCGGTAGAGCGCCCCGCGATCACCGCCGAAACGCTCGGCAGCACGCGCGTTTTCGCGCTCAAACCCCTCTTTCACGCGCTGGCGCAGCGCCGCATCGGTAATGAGGATGAAATCCCACGGCTGCATGAAGCCAACCGAAGGCGCGTGATGCGCCGCTGCCAGCAAACGCGCAAGCACCGCATCCGGCAGCGGATCGGGGCGAAACTGCGCACGCACGTCGCGGCGCTCGCGAATCGCGCGGTAGACGGCGGCCCGCTCAGATGCGGAAAAACAATGATCGCGAAGATCGTCATGCATTCAGTCTTCCTTTTTCACAAACGGCGCACGCGACAAGTGCCGCGGCCGCCAGGGTGCTAGTATCGGCACGCTCTGCCGCCCGCCCAAGTCAATTGATGCCATTCACCATTGCCCCTCCTTCTCTCGAACTCGAAGCGCAGCTGCGCGCGCGCATTGACGGCAAAACCAAACCGCTCGGCGCGCTGGGCCGTCTTGAGCCGCTCGCACTGCAGCTGGGCCTGATTCAACAGACGCTGACCCCACAAATCCGCGCGCCGCATGTGCTGGTGTTTGCGGGCGATCACGGTGCGGCAAAGGCCGGCGTCTCCGCCTATCCGCAGGAGGTGACTTGGCAGATGGTCGACAACTTCCTTTCCGGTGGCGCGGCGATCAACGTATTTTGCCGCCACGCAGGCGTCGAACTGTCCGTCGTGGATGCCGGTGTGGCGCACGATTTCGGCGCACGTGCCGGACTGATTTCCGCCAAGGTCGCACCGGGCACGGCAAATTACCTTGAACAGCCGGCGATGTCTTCCGCCGCGGTGAATGCTGCGCTCGCGCGGGGTCGCCAACTGGCCCACGATCTGGCTGAACAGGGCTGCAACACGCTGGGTTTCGGCGAAATGGGCATTGGCAACAGCGCCTCCGCGTCGTTGCTCACTCATTGCCTGACCGATGCACCACTCGATCTCGTGACCGGACGCGGCACCGGTCTGGATGACGCAGGCCTTGCCCGCAAACACGCTTTGCTTGAACAGGCGCTGGCGCGCGGCGGTCGGCCCACGCTGCCACTCGAAGCGTTGCAGCAGTACGGCGGCTACGAGATCGCAATGATGACCGGCGCGATGCTGGGCGCGGCCGAACGCCGCATGGCCCTGGTGATTGACGGTTTCATCGTCACCGCTGCGCTGCTCGTGGCCGTACGGCTCGCCGCGAATGTGCTGCCATGGTGCATCTTTGCTCACCGTTCCGCAGAAACCGGCCATGCTCATCAGCTCGCCTGGCTGGAGGCCGCCCCATTGCTCGAACTTGAGCTGCGCCTGGGTGAAGGTACCGGCGCGGCGCTGGCCATGCCGCTGCTGACCGCGGCGGCGAGCTTTCTCACGGAAATGGCGAGCTTCGATTCAGCCGGCGTAAGCGGAACGTGACGCATGCTCGCCTTTCGCACGCAGCGTTCCATGATCCAGATTGAGGCCCGTCTTTGATGCGTTACCAAATCGAGCTGTTTTTCACCGCTCTCGGATTTTTTACCCGCATCCCCGTTCCGGCATCGATTCCGTGGTCGCCTGAACGGCTCAATCACGCAGCGCGCTATTTTCCGCTGGTGGGCTGGGTGGTGGGCGCCACCGGTGCGTTGGCCTATACCCTGTTCGTTGCGTTTCTTCCGGCCACGCTCGCGGTACTGCTGTCGATGGCGGTGACGATTCGTCTGACCGGGGCCTTCCACGAAGATGGTTGGGCGGACACCTGCGACGGTTTCGGCGGCGGCTGGCACCCTGAGCAGATATTGACGATCATGAAGGATTCACGCCTCGGCACCTATGGCACAACGGGGCTGGTGCTGATGCTCGGCGCGAAAGCCGCCGCCCTGATCGCCCTCGCGGAGCACGGCGCGCTGGCGGTATGTGTGGCGCTGTTGGCCGCACATCCGCTCTCGCGTCTGGCTTCGACGAGCCTGATCCACACGCTCGACTATGTGCGCGAAGACGAACAGTCAAAGGCCAAACCGCTTGCGCGCCGGCTCGAGCCGGGCGAACTCGTTCTCGCGACCGTTTTCGGCCTCGCGCCCTTGCTGCTGCTCGGTTTCGGTGCGGCGTTCGCTGCGCTGATCGCGACCGTGCCGGTCACGCTGTACTGCGCACGTGTGTTCAAACGCCGTCTGGGCGGCTACACCGGCGATTGCCTCGGAGCCACACAACAGCTCACCGAACTCGCCGGCTATCTCGGCATTCTTGCGACATGGAACTTCATCTGATCCGCCATCCTCGCCCGGACGTTCTGCCGGGCGTGTGTTACGGCAGCACCGACGTCGGGCTGGTCGACCCGCCCACCACCGCCGCCCGGCGACTGCGTGCATTGCTGCCGGACACCTTTGAGCTGTACGCCAGCCCGCTCACGCGCGCGCGCTTGCTGGCAGAAGAACTTGGCCGCCCTCGTCTCGATCCGCGTCTGGCCGAAATGCATTTTGGCGATTGGGAACTCATGCCCTACAGCGAACTTGGCAGCGCCATCGACGCCTGGGCGGATGATCCGCTCGGTTTTTGCGCACCGGGCGGGGAGTCCGCCAGCGAAATGGCCGCACGGGCGCTGGAATGGCTGAACGAATTGAGCGAACGTGACTCCCACATTCCAGTGGTGGTGGTGGCCCACGGCGGCCCGTTGCGCGCAATCACCGGCCATTTGCTCGGTCTGCCGCGCGAGCGCTGGCTCAGCCTCGATTTCGCGTTCGCGCGCAGCACACGCATCGACATCCAGGAGTGGGGAGCCAACCTCCAATGGTTCAATCTGTGAGTGCCATGCAACATGACGCCTGTTTGGGGTAACACTCCGGACACGAGCAGGCTAGACTGAGGTATGGTTTTTTTGCGGCCCCACAGATGAGACCGTAGCCCGACGCCCTTTTATGCCTATCGTTCGTATGTATTCCCATGCAGATCAGCATAGAAACTCCTGACGAGCAGCTGCGCACCCACCTGCGCGCCCAACTTTCGCGCAGCGCTGCCAATGACGCGCTGGGCCAGCTTGCCGCTCTCGCCGAACAGGCCGGCCTCGCTCAAAAGACGTTACAACCGACGATTCGCGCACCGGCGCTGCTGATGTTTTCCGGCGATCATGGCGCAATCACCGCTGGCGCCTCCGCCCGGCCGCAGAAAATCACCTGGCAGAATGTTGAACGCATTCTCTCCGGACAGGCTCCGGTCAATGCCGCCTGTCGTCAGAACGCGGTCGCACTGGCCGTCATTGATGCCGGCATCAGCCACGATTTCAACGTCCGGCCCGGTTTGCTCAACGCCAAGATCGCCCACGGCACAGCCAACTACGCACGCGAACCGGCGATGTGGCGCTCACAGCTCGAACGCGCGCTCGAACACGGACGCGCACTGGCGTTCGAACATGCCGCAGCCGGCGGAAACGTGCTCGGTCTGGCAGCCTTCGGCGTCGGCGCCCGCACCTCGGCAGCGTTGCTGACGCATTGCATGACCGACATCGCGATTGACGATCTGACGGCCCTCACTCCCGACTGCGACGCCGCCGCACTGGCGCGACGACGCGCCCTGCTGGGCCGCGCTCTGGCACGCGCGGGACGCATCCAGGACCCGTTCGACGCACTGTGTGAATACGGGGGTTTCGAAAGCGCAATGCTCACCGGCGCGCTGCTGGGAGCCGCCGAAAAACGCATGCTGATCGTCCTCGACGGTTTCATTGCAAACGCCGCGTTGCTTCTTGCGGCACGCGCCGCGCCGGCCATTACCGCCTACACGCTGCTGGCCGCGCGTACGGTCGAACCCGGCCACGAACGCCAGATCGAGGCGCTCGGCATGACGCCGCTGCTGGATTTCAGTCTGGGTGGCGACGGCACCGCCGCAGCACTGGCGATGCCTTTGCTGCGCACCGCAATCGATTGTCTTCATATCAACGCTGGCGCAACCCCCGCCGGCCACGGCGAACAGAATTCCTGAACCCTGCTGCGGGTCAGCGGATACAGACACACACCAACTTCCCGCGCCAAGCCGTCGGCACGCCCTCGCTGTTCATGGGATAATTCAGCCCTGTTCTACAGATCTGCATTCGCACCCATGCCCGCCCAACTTCCCGATTTTTCTTCCGG
>DATGNI010000010.1:0-12378 GCA_035306825.1 Azoarcus sp.
CTTTCACTTACTTCATCCAACCAATGGCGGTGGGCAACCACGTCGCAATTTCCGGGAAAAGCATCACCAGGGCGAGCCCGATAATCTGCAAGCCGATGAACGGAATCACGCCGAGATAGACCTCGGTCACCTTGAGCTCCGGGGGCGCAGCCCCCTTCAGGAAGAACAACGCCCAACCAAACGGGGGCGTCAGAAATGAAGTCTGCAGGTTGATGCAGATCAGCATCGCCAGCCACACCATATCGACGTCTGCCGCGAAAAAGAAAGGCAGCAGCATTGGCAACACAATGTAGGAAATCTCGATCCATTCCAGGAAGAACCCCAGGATGAACAGCAGGACCATCATGAAAATGATCGTGCCCCACAATCCGCCCGGCACCGCATCCATGAACCCGCCGATCAGGTCTTCCCCGCCGAGCCCCCGGAACGACAGGCTGAAAGCCTGCGAGGCAAGAATGATGAACATGATCATCGAGGTGGTGACCAACGTCTGACGCAGCGTGTCACGCAAGACGTTCATGCTCATCTTGCCCATCAACACAACCATCACCAACGAGCCAAGGGCGCCCATCGCGGCCGCCTCGGTCGGTGCAGCGACGCCACCGATGATCGAACCGAGCACCAGACCTACCAGCACCATTGGCGGCAAGACCCCACGCACCACATTTTTCAGGAGCTGGCCGCGCGACACCGCATCAAGTTCTTCTGCGGACAACGCTGGCGCCATGTCCGGTCGTAACCAAGCCACCACAAGGATATACACCACATACAAGCCGGCCAGCATCAAACCCGGCATCAGTGCGGCGGCGAACAGCGTACCCACTGACTCGCCCATCAAGTCGGACAGCAAAATCAACACCAGACTGGGCGGAATGATCTGGCCCAGCGTGCCCGACGCGCAAATCGCGCCGCTCGCCAGACTTCGACTGTAGCCACGCCTGAGCAATGTCGGCAGCGCAATCAAGCTCAGCGTCACGATGGTAGCGCCGACGATGCCGGTGGCCGCACCCATCATGACCCCGACAATCACGATTGCGATTCCCATGCCGCCACGCATCCGGCCCGCCAGGTGACCCATTACGTCGATCATGTCCTCGGCGATACGCGACTTTTCCAGCATCACGCCCATGAACACAAACAGCGGCACGGCCAGCAAGGTGTAGTTCGTCGCCACGCCATACAGTCGCGGTGGCAGCAGATTGAACAGCATCGGACCGAAGCCGATCAGACCGAAAAACAAGCCGCAGGCAGCAATTGCATAGCCCACCCGCACGCCCAGCATGAGCAGGCCCATGAAGCTGACCAGCATCAGGGCCGCAAGAATCTCGTTTAATGGCATTTCGGGCTCCCGTCTTCTCGATGATGCCCCAACACCGCAGCCAGACTGCGCAGTGCGATCGCGACGTTCTGAATCCCGAGCAACAGAAAACCGGACAATACAAACGATTTGAGAACCCAACGATGTGTCAGTCCGCCGGGGTCAGGTGAAATTTCGCCCATGGTGTAAGACTGCAGCACAAAACGTACCGCCAGCCAGGCGAAGTAAAACGCTATCGGCGCCATGATCAGAGAGGCGCTGAGAAACTCCATCCAGTCCTTGGCACGCTGACTAAAGGACTGGTAGAAGACATCGACGCGCACGTGAGCATCCTTCTTTTGCGTATAGGAGATGCCCCACAGGGAAATGATCGCCAGCAGATGCCATTCCAGCTCCTGCGCCCATACCGCACCGAGGCTCATGGTGTAACGCAGCAGCACTTGAATTGCGATCAGCGTCACGAGGACAAGAATCAGCCACGACGTCAGACGCCCCGTCCAATCGATGAATCGCTCGATAACGTCCGCAGTATTCGCGAGTTGTCTCTTCATGGGAACGCTCTATGCGAGTAAGAGAGCACTGCCGCAGCGACGCAAGACTGGATCGCCCCGCCGCTGCGGCAGCCGGCAGGATTGCTTAACGAACCGTGGTCTGGAACGTGGTCTCACTAATCTGGCCCCAGGCGTCGTGTTTTTCCTTGAAGGCGAAAAACGAATCGTGCACCTTTTTGACCAACGCGTCCTTCGAGGCGTAATCGTTGAGCACGTCGCGCGAAACTTCGCGCAAACGCTCGGTGACGTCGGCCGGCAGTTCGGCGGTTTGCACGCCAAAGTTCTCCACCATATCGGCCAGCGCCGGGCCATTCATCGCCTCCAGGAACAACAAGCCCTCTTGGTTGGTGGCCGCGGCTGCAGCTTGCACAATGGCCTTCAAATCCTCCGGCAGACTGTTCCAGGCACCTTCGCTGATGATGATTTCGGAAGTGGTGGAAGGCTCGTGCCAGCCGGTGGTGTAGTAATGCTTGGCCGCGTTCTGCAAGCCTAGCCGCCTATCAAGGAAAGGCCCGACCCACTCCGCCGCGTCAATCACGCCGCGCTCCAGCGCAGGAAATATCTCGCCGCCCGGCAGTAGTTTGACGTCCACCCCCAGCTCTGCGTAGATACGTCCGGCGAGTCCCGGGATACGCATCTTCAAGCCGTTGAAGTCTTTGATATCGCCAACCGGGTTCTTGAACCAGCCGACCATCTGGACACCCGAACAGCCCGCCGACATCGGAACCACGTTGAACGGCTTATAGACTTCCTGCCACAACTCAAGACCTCCGCCGTGATATAGCCAGGCGTGATGGCCCTGAAAACTCATGCCGAACGGCACGGTAGCGAAATACTGCGCGGCAGCAGTTTTACCGGCCCAGTAGTACGAGACGCCATGGTTCATCTCGACGATGCCCGCTGAACAGGCGTCGAAACCTTCGAACGCTGGCACCAGTTCGCCCGCCGCGTAGACCTGAATCTTCAGGCGTCCGCCGGACATCACTTCAACCCGTTTGGCAAAGGCTTCCGCCCCCCCCCGGACCAGACTGGTAGAACGGTGTTCCAGCCGGCCAAGTGGTGGTCATCTTCCAGTTAAAGGTTTTTTGAGCAGCGGCAACCGCGGGAAAACCCGCCGTCGCAAGTGCACCGCTGGCCAATAGCGTGCTCTTGAGCATGTCACGTCGATTCATGTTTATCTCCAGTCCTCAGAACAAACATTCGGGATCGATCGCCCATGCCCGCTACATTCGCAGACGCACCGAAACGGACCCTACGACCGCCCCACCTACGGCACCGCAAATTCCGTACCAATTTTTTGGTTCATTTGCGGAACGGTCGATCCGATCGCACCACAACGTTCCTGAAACCGGCACGCCCCACCGAAAACACCTCCGCTTGTCCGTTCTGTGCGTGCATAGCAGAGGCTGCTAAAACTGCCATATCAACCACAAGACCATAATGCCAGTGTAGTACAAAACAGATTTAGTCAAGCATCGAATATGCCGTGCAAAAAGCACGCGGCACGCCGCCACTGAACCGCCAATCTGCTCCTTGCAACGGCAGAATGATCTAATTGACGGCAACGATCTATTCGCGAAAGTACTGATCGATCAACGCACTGACTCGGTGCGAAGAAACACCTCGGCACGCCGATCCGGTGCAGGGAACCCGCACAATCGATGATCCACCCGCTGCCCACGGCACGCGCCACGACCCATTTTCGATGAGGCGGACACGGCTTTAAACGGATGTCGCATAGGTCGGTAAATGCTTGAATACTTACAGCAAAGCTCGCATCGTCAGATAGGTATAGTGCTCAACGTAATCCAGGAGGCGGTCGGATGCGTCGCGCGCGCCCCGTTCGTCTTTATGTGAAATGGCTTCGGCAATGTCCGCATGCAGACGGGAAACGTGCGCCAAATCCCCCACCTGACGAAAATATAGAAACCAGAAACGTCGCGTCTGGGCCTGCAAGGGCCGCATTGCTGCAGCCGCATAATCATTACGTGCAGTCACCGCCACCAGCGCGTTGAATTCAGCATCAGCCGGCAGAAAAATGGCTTCATCATCCTGCTCGGCAGCCTGGGTGAAACGCTCCGCCAGTTCTGCAAAGCGCTTGCACACATCCGGCTCAGCCAGGCGCGCGGAACGCATTACCAGGATGCGTTCAAGCTCACGACGAACCTCAATCAGCTTGAAGTGTTCGGCAATATCAATTTCCGACACGACCACGCCCGAGCGTGGCAGCACCCGGATCGTACGCTCATAGGCGAGGCGCTGTAGCGCCTCGCGCACCGGGGTACGACCAATACCCAGTTGGGCGCTGAGGGTTTTTTCGGAAATGCGGCTACCCGGTGGCACCTCAAGCGTAACGATCATCTCTTCGATACGACGGTAGGCACTCTGTGCCTGAGTTTCGGCGTCGCGTGAAGGGTCGTCCTGACCGGAAATCACGTTAGGAGCTGTTCTGGACATAGGCTTCGCGGCTCAGGCCTGCACAATGAGTTTCGCCAACATGCACCTACCTGCTCTATCGAGTCAACGCTGCAAGCAAACCCTGCACACCTCGTTCGCACAACTCCAACACTTCGGCGAAGCCATGCGCTCCACCGTAATACGGATCCGGCACGTCACGTCCCTCCTCTCCGGAGACGAAATCGGAAAACATCGCGAGACGCCCGGACAACGGTTCCGGACACATACTGCGCATCTGGGCGAAATGACCGCTATCCATTGCCAGCAACAAGTCGAAACGTTCGAAATCCTCGCGTTCAAGCTTGCGTGCTCGCAGCATGGATAGATCGTAGCCATGTTGCGCAGCAATCTCTCTCGTGCGTGGATCCGGCAGTTTACCGACGTGGTAGTCATGCGTACCGGCCGAATCGAATTCAACGCGTTGCTCCAGCCCTGCCTCCTCAAAAACGCGGCGTGCAATGGCTTCGGCGGTCGGTGAGCGACAGATATTTCCGGTACACACGAACAGCACGCGCAGCGGACGCCCGGTGGGCTGGGGTGGCAAGACCGTCATGCCTCGTCTCCATGCGCGTCCGCGCCAAAAGCACGCTGGCGCAGACGGGATAATTCATCGCGCGCGGCGGCAGCTTGTTCAAATTCGAGGTTGCGCGCGTGCGTCTGCATTTCTTTTTCCAGTTTCTTGATCGCCTTGGCGAGCGACTTTTCGTCCAGCGTCGCGTAATCAACGCGCGCTTCTGCCGCCACATTCGCGGATCTGGCGTCACCATCGGTCGCGTACACGCCGTCAATAATATCCTTGATGCGTTTGGATACCGTGCGCGGCACAACACCGTTTTCCATATTGAAGGCGATCTGTCGCTCACGGCGGCGATCGGTCTCGTCGATCGCCGCTTGCATGGAGCGTGTCACCCGGTCGCCATACAGAATGGCCGTCCCGTGCAAATGCCGTGCAGCACGACCAATGGTCTGGATCAGCGACCGCGAAGAACGCAGAAACCCTTCTTTGTCCGCATCCAGAATGGCCACCAGCGACACCTCCGGAATATCCAGCCCTTCTCGCAGGAGGTTGATGCCGATCAGCACGTCGAATTCGCCCAAGCGTAAGTCGCGAATGATTTCGACGCGTTCAACCGTGTCGATATCCGAGTGCAAATACCGTACGCGAACCCCGTTTTCGGCAAAATATTCGGTGAGTTGCTCAGCCATGCGCTTGGTCAACACCGTGACGAGCACTCGCTCCTCTGCGCTCACACGACGACGGATCTCGGAGAGCAGATCATCCACCTGAGTCAGCGCCGGTCGCACTTCGATCACCGGATCGACCAGACCGGTCGGACGCACCACCTGCTCAACGACCTGCCCCTGATGCTGCGCTTCATAGTCAGCGGGCGTGGCGGAGACAAATATCGTCTGCGGCATCAGACGTTCGAACTCATCGAACTTGAGCGGTCGGTTATCTACCGCCGAAGGCAGCCGGAAGCCGTATTCAACAAGGTTTTCCTTGCGCGAACGGTCTCCTTTGTACATCCCCCCAATCTGCGGAATCGCCACGTGGGATTCATCGACGAAAAACAGCGCGTCGGACGGCAGATAATCGATCAACGTCGGTGGCGGTTCGCCTTGAGCACGCCCGGAAAGATGGCGCGAATAGTTCTCGATGCCCTTGCAGAACCCCATCTCGGAGAGCATTTCAAGATCAAACAAAGTCCGTTGTTCAATGCGTTGTGCCTCCACAAGCTTGCCGGCACGCTGGAACGTCTCGCGCCGCTCGCGCAATTCGCTTTTGATCGCCTCGATCGCGCGCAGCACCGTCGCGCGTGGCGTCACATAATGGCTCGAGGGATAGACGGTGAAGCGCGCGAGCTTATGCTTGAGATGGCCGGTCAGGGGATCGAACAACGTCAGGTTTTCGATTTCGTCATCGAACATTTCGATGCGTAATGCGAGCTCGGCGTTTTCCGCCGGGAATACGTCGATCACATCACCGCGGACACGAAAACCACCGCGCTGAAAATCCACCTCGGAACGCGTGTACTGCATCGCCACAAGCCGCTGGATCAAATCACGGTGGGCAATGCGCTCCCCCTCCCTCAAATGCAACACCATGGCGTGGTAATCCGCTGGATCGCCGATGCCGTAAATACACGACACCGTCGCCACGATCACCACATCACGCCGCTCCATCAGGCTTTTCGTTGCCGACAGACGCATCTGCTCAATGTGCTCGTTGATCGACGAATCTTTTTCGATAAACATGTCCCGCGACGGCACATACGCTTCCGGCTGGTAGTAATCGTAATAGCTGACGAAATACTCGACCGCATTCTCGGGCAGGAACTCACGAAATTCAGCGTAGAGCTGCGCGGCCAACGTCTTGTTGGGCGCCAGCACCAGCGCCGGTCGTCCACAACGCGCAATGACGTTGGCCATGGTGTAGGTCTTTCCTGAACCCGTCACCCCCAACAAGGTCTGAAACATCAGTCCATCGTTGATCCCCTCGACCAGCATCTCGATCGCTCGCGGCTGGTCGCCCGCCGGCGGGAATGGCTGATGCAGCCGAAACGGACTGCCCGGATACGTAAGGACGCTTGCACTACCGACGTCACTGCTCATGTTAGAATTTTCCCTTTGCTGCTAGGTTCTGGCGTGCTGCAAACCCTGCTTCGGCGCCACAACCATCTGATTATTTCGCATATCGCCGCATACCGCGAACACATCCATCACGGAGTCCACATGTCAGCATCGATTTTTGCCAATGTCGAAATGGCCCCGCGCGACCCGATTCTGGGTCTGACCGAAGCATTCAAGGAGGACGATCGCGCCGAAAAGGTCAACCTTGGCGTCGGCGTCTACCAAGATGATGATGGCAGGATTCCGTTGCTCGAATGCGTCCATAAAGCCGAAGAAGAGCGGGCTCAGGCCGGACTGCCGCGCGGCTATCAGCCAATCGAAGGCGCTGCGGCCTATAACGCCGCGGTACAGGGTCTGTTGTTCGGCGACCGCGCCGAAGTCATCCGTTCCGCGCGCGTCATCACTTTTGAAACGCTCGGCGGCACCGGCGCGCTGAAAGTCGGTGCCGATTACCTCAAGAACCTGTTCCCGGAAGCCGGCCTGTACATTTCCGACCCAAGCTGGGAAAACCATCGCGGCGTGTTCGGCGCCGCGGGTTTCGACGTCAACACCTACCCGTACTTTGACCCGGAAACCCGCGGGGTTCGTTTTGACGCAATGAAGCAGACCCTTTCCCAGTTGCCGGCCAATTCCATCGTTGTGCTGCATGCATGCTGCCACAACCCGACCGGTGCCGATCTGAGCGAAGCGCAATGGGGCGAGATCGTCGAAACCTGTCGCGCGGCCAAACTGATTCCGTTCATTGACATCGCCTATCAAGGTTTTGGCGATGATCCGGTCAAGGATACCGCAGCGGTGCGCATGTTCGCCGACAGCGGCATGCAATTCGTCGTCGCCAGCTCGTTCTCGAAAAACTTCTCGCTCTACGGCGAACGCGTGGGAGCGCTATCGATTATTGCCGAGAATCAGGATGAAGCAGCTCGCGTGCTTTCGCAGGTCAAACGCGTCATTCGCACCAACTATTCCAATCCGCCCACCCACGGCGGCGCCATCGTTGCAACCGTGTTGAACTCGCCAGAACTGCGCAAGCTGTGGGAGAGTGAGCTCGTCACCATGCGCGACCGCATTCGTACAATGCGCAGCAGTCTGCTCGAGAGTCTGAACGCTGAAGGCGTGACCCAGGATTTCTCGTTCATCACTCGTCAGCGCGGCATGTTTTCGTTTACGGGACTGTCCCCCGAACAGGTCGAGCGCTTGCGCGATGAGTTTGGCATCTACGCCGTCAAATCCGGCCGTATCTGCCTGGCTGCATTAAATTCGAACAATGTCGGCTATGTCGCCAAAGCCATTGCCGCAGTGACTCAATAAATGTTAATTTCTTGACGGCAAGCCGCGTCTTGCCTAGAATACGCGGCTTAGTTCCCTGATAGCTCAGTTGGTAGAGCGACGGACTGTTAATCCGCAGGTCGCAGGTTCGAGCCCTGCTCGGGGAGCCATTATTTTGGCGTGTTTCCATTTACCATAGCGGACGTGTTTGGTTCAGGCGCTTCAGGTGGATCTGTTCTGGCAATCACCCTGACCCACCGAACGGCGTCTTACTGGCGCAGCCATACGAAAACCGCGCGCCCCGCCCGCGCAAATGGGAACGCACCTTCGGATGCCACCTGCGGGTGGCATTCATGTTTCACCAGCCGCCGCACCGCCCGCGTCCGCCTTGCAAGCCCGGTCGCGACGCAACCACAACCAAGGAGCCCGGATGGCCAAGGAAGAACTCATTGAAATGCAGGGCAACGTGACGGAAGTCCTGCCCGACGGTCGCTATCGCGTCACGCTCGAAAACGGCCATGAACTGATCGCGTATTCAGGCGGCAAGATGCGCAAGCACCACATCCGCATTATCGCCGGCGACAACGTCTCGCTTGAGATGTCACCGTACGATCTGACGAAAGGCCGCATCACCTTCCGTCATCTGCCCGGCCGCGCGCCCGGCACCTCCGGCCCGCGTCCTGGCGGCGGCGGTCGCCGGCGCTGAGCCTCAACTGTTGCAAAGCGCCACCCCAAGCGCTTTGCAACAGTGCAACAGGTACGCACGTCGTGACCGACTGCCTCTGAGGAGGCATGCGGTCCGTTGTCACTGCCAGGACCGGCCACTGCGCGCACCGCTCCATCCCCCTTCGTGGCGTCAGGGTCTGTCGTCACGAATCGCTTTATATTGATCCCCTCTTTCGCATCCAACCGCCGACAAACGGGTCAGCCGTTCGCAGGTCGAAGAAATCTGCAGTGTTCGCGTTCACTCCGCACCCACGGACGCCTCGCTCAGCGGGCCAATGCTCACGGGATCGCCAATCCCGATCGAATCGCATCAAAAGCACCCCACGCATTTCGGTCTGCGCTGTCGAATCCTCTTCGATCATGATGCCGTAGGCGGTTCGAGCTTCTGATACGCAGTGCGCGCAAACAAACGATTGCGCGCATAACGCGCAGCAAGAAAGGCGTCAGAACCTGCGCTCGCCCGGCCACCCGCCCTGCAGGCGTGTTGTGGCGACGCTCCACCGTACGAACCCGCGCCCTCTCTTCAAAAACCTCCATTCTCCGACGCAGTTTCACAGTCAAACGGGACAAAGCCGCAACCACTTCGAAGAGAGCCGATCGGCCAGCACTTTCCTCGAAAAATTCCTTTATGCAGATGGAAGCCTGGGTAGCGGTACAATTACAGGGCTGCATGTGCGAAGACTGCAATCGCACGCAGAACGAACGCCATGCCGGATACACGGTCCAAAGTTTGAACACCATGAAAATTATTCCTATCCGCGCAGATGCGCGCAATACGCTACCGTTGGCTACCGGCGAGATCCCGCAAAGCGGACCGCTCGCCGACACGCGTGGGCGCGAGGTTCAGGATCTGCGCATCTCGGTCACCGACCGCTGCAACTTTCGCTGCACGTACTGCATGCCGCGTTCGGTGTTTGACAAGGATTATCAGTTCCTGCCGCGCAACAGTCTGCTCACCTTCGAGGAAATCGAACGAGTTGCGCGTCTCTTCGTGGCGCGCGGCGTACGCAAACTGCGGATCACCGGGGGCGAGCCGCTGTTGCGCAAGAATGTCGACCAGCTCATTGAGCAACTCGCGAACATTCCGGATGTCGAGATCACGCTGACCACCAACGCCGTACTCCTGCCGCGTATGGCCCAACGCTTGAAAGACGCCGGTCTTGATCGCATCACGGTGAGCCTGGACTCGCTAGACGAAGCCACCTTCCGTCGCATGAATGATTCGGACTACCCGGTTTCGGCGGTGCTTGAAGGCATCGACGCAGCTGCCGCCGTCGGCTTGGGCCCGATCAAGGTGAACATGGTCGTCAAACGCGGAGAAAATGATCAGGGAATTGTCGACATGGCCCGTCATTTCCGTGGCACGGGCCACATCCTGCGTTTTATCGAATTCATGGACGTCGGCAGCTCGAATGGCTGGGAAATGAATTCCGTAGTACCTTCTCGCGAAGTGATCGAACGCATCTCGAGCGTCTTCCCGCTCGAACAGGTCGATCCGAATTACCTCGGCGAAGTTGCCAACCGCTGGCGCTATACGGATGGCTCAGGCGAAATCGGCGTGATTTCATCCGTGACCCAAGCCTTCTGCTCCACCTGTACGCGCATCCGCCTGTCGACCGAAGGCAAGCTGTTTACCTGCCTGTTCGCACAGTCTGGCCATGACCTGCGCGATCTGCTGCGCGGCGGCGCGAGCGATGCAGAGATCGACGAAACCATCGCGCGTCTATGGCTCGCGCGCAGCGACCACTATTCCGAAATCCGCACCGCCAACACCGCCAAACAACGCAAAATCGAAATGTCGTACATCGGCGGCTGACCTTCAAACGAGCGATAAGCGGCTGCAGGTTCAGTCCTGTTCGCCCGCTTTCGGCAGATCATCCAGCTGCGTTGATTCGATTTTCTCGAAATGTGCGCTGATCTTGCGCGAACTGGTTTGCACATCCTGCACGTCCCGGTTGGCTTGGTCGATGTGGCGCGCGAGCGCCGTCATGCGCTCATCGAAACGATGGAAATCTTTCGCCAGTTTTGCCAACGCGTCCTTGATGATGTGGATATGCTTGCGCGTTTCCACATCCTTCAGCACTGCACGCGCGGTGTTCAACACGGCCATCAAGGTCGTCGGCGACACCACCCACACGCGGCGTTCCTGTGCATAGGCGACAAGCTCCGGATGCCACGCGTGGATCTCGGCGAACACGGCTTCGGCAGGCACAAACATCACCGCCCCGTCCGACGTCTCACCCGGCAGGATGTATTTTCCGGCAATCGCATCGACGTGACGTTTCACGTCGGCGCGGAACGCCGATTGCCCGATCCGGCGCGCGCTTTTGTCCGTGCTCTGGTCGAGCATGCGCCGATAGTTTTCAAGCGGGAATTTGGCATCCACGCAAACCATACCGGTCGGCTCCGGAAGGTGAAGTACGCAGTCCACACGCGCCCCGGTGGACAGCGTGCGCTGAAAGCCATAACTATCCGGCGGCAACAGATTGCGCACCAGACCTTCCAGCTGGACCTCGCCAAAGGCGCCTCGTGCGCGCTTGTCGCCCAGCAAATCCTGCAGTCCCACTACACTGGTCGTCAATCCATCGATCTTTTTTTGCGCTTCATCAATCGTCGCCAGACGCGCCATCACATTGACGAAGGTTTCGTTGGTTTTGCGGAAACCCTCATCCAGGCGTTGATTGACATGACCGGCAATGGCTTCCAAACGCTCATCCAGCGTGTGCGATACGCCCCCCAGACCGCGTTGCAACAATTCACGGTCGGCCCGCGCCTGCTCGGCGAGCCGGGTCAGCACCTGTTCAAGCAATTCGGCACGCAACCGTTCATGCGCCGCTGCAGCAGCGCCAGCGGCTTCGGCGAAACGCACGGCGGACTGTTCGCGCAACGCGGGCAATTCGCGTTCCAGCGTCGCGCGCACGCGCTCTGAGGCCAGGTCCGCACGCGCAGCCACGCGCTCGCCATGATGGTCCAACGCTTCCCGCCAGTCCGCCTGCAAGCCGTCGGCAAACGCGTCAAAACGGGCGTCCAGCGTGGCGGCGAGCTGTTTGCGGCTGTGCATCAGCGTCCATGCCAGCGCAATACACAGACCGACGAGCACGGCCAGCGCCAATTCGGCTGCATACAGCTCAATCCATCCCAGCCCTCTCATTTAGCACTTTCCTTACCAGTTTGGTGCGAACCTGATTGCAGAAGATAACGCGATCTCCCACGACGTTTCCCGAGCAGTTTCCAGGTTCCGGCTCCTCGTCGCGCACCGAATCCAGCGGCTGGTGTGGATCACGCCTCCGCGTAACCTGAACGCAGCCTCGTGAAGGGAGGCGCTGAAAGCAGGCCGCGCGCACCGAACCAACCCGCCACCACCACACCGGTCAGGCTGACCGCAACGGCGGCAGCCATGAACAACGGATTCGGGACGTACGTCATGTC
>DATGNI010000011.1:0-6258 GCA_035306825.1 Azoarcus sp.
TTTTTCGATGTAGCGTGTGATTTCGGCGTCGGTCAGTTCGCGAAAACGTACCGTGGTGGGTTCGCTGGTGACGGTTTGCTGGCCCGTGACGGCGTTTACGACAGCAAGTGCTGTATGGAAGGTGACGCTTTTACCGCGCATTCGGACGAGTTGCGCACGCGCCTTGTCGACCGTGCCAGGTTTGCCAAAGATTTCATCGCCAATGTGCGCCACTTGGTCGCTGCCGATTATGAGAGCATCCGGATGGCGTTGCGCCACCGCCAAGGCCTTGGCGAGCGCAAGGCGGTCGGCCGTCGCGGCAGGCGATTCGTTGGGGAGCGGGGTTTCGTCGACCTCGGGTTTGTCGGTAACAAAAGACAGCGTGAGGCGTTCGAGCAGCATGCGCCGGTAAGCAGAAGTCGAGGCGAGAACAATCTTCATCGGTAGGGTGAATTGATGCTTTGATTTGAAGGGATGGAATGATATCATCGCCCGCTTATGTCGCGACGAAGCGTTCTCCCGGATCCTGATCGCTTTGCCCGGAAAGGCCAGAAAAAGGCCGGTCGGGCTGCGTTGTGCGAGCTTGAGCGGCTGGCTGATTTGCTCGCGGAAACGCGGGGTGAAGTCGAATGGTCGATCGAGGGCGTGCAGGGTGCAGATGGCAGGCCGTTATTGCGGTTGGACATCCGTGCGGTGCCGGTGCTCATCTGCCAGCGGTGCTTGGGGCCGCTCGAACACGCAGTAGAGCGTACCTCGCTCTTGCGCCCCGTGGAGGTTGGTACGCCGATTGACCAGGAAGAGCTCGAGAACGACGAGTTTGACACCATTGAAGTAGGTGCCGGACTGGATGTGCTGGAGCTGGTTGAGGATGAAATCCTGCTGGCCTTGCCAATCGTGCCACGACATGAACAATGTGGATCGCCGCATGCTGCTGGCGGTTCAAAAAAAGAATCACCGTTTGACGTTCTCGCGAATTTGCGCGGGCGCAGCAAGCGAGAATAAACGCCTAGTCATCAGGAGTATTTCCATGGCCGTTCAACAGAACAAAAAGTCGCCGTCCAAACGTGGCATGCGTCGTTCCCAGGATCGTCTCACAGCGCCTTCGCTGGCGGTTGAGCCGACGACCGGCGAAGTTCACCTGCGTCATCACATCAGCCCGAGCGGGTTCTACCGCGGTCGTAAGGTCGTCCAGACCAAAGGCGATTAAGCAGGGCCCACTCAAACGGCGCAGCGCAACCGCGTCTGCGCCGTTTTCTTGTTTATATACCGCAAAATCCGAGAACGACGCATGAATGTCACCGTCGCAATCGACTGCATGGGCGGCGACCACGGTCCCACTGTCACGGTACCGGCCGTCAAGGCCTTCCTGCGTAGCCACCTCAATGCGCGGGCTGTACTCGTCGGTCGCTCAGAAGTGCTGGAACAGGCGCGTGTCGAACTGAACGACGAGTTTGGCGCGCGCCTTGCCGTTCACGCCGCCGAACAGGTCGTGGGCATGGAAGAGTCGCCGGTCAGCGCGATGAAGAACAAGAAAGATTCGTCGATGCGTGTCGCGATTGATCTGGTCAAGTCCGGTCAGGCGGACGCGGCGGTTTCGGCCGGCAACACGGGGGCGCTGATGGCGACGTCGCGCTTCGTGCTGAAAATGTTGCCCGGTATCGAGCGCCCGGCAATTGCTACCGCACTGCCTACGATGAAAGGCAAAAGCTATGTTCTTGATCTGGGCGCCAACGTGGATTGCTCGGCCACGCACCTGTTGCAGTTCGCTGTAATGGGGGCGATGTTGGTGGCCGCGATTGAACATACGGAACGTCCGACGGTCGGCCTGCTCAATATTGGTGAAGAGGCGATCAAGGGCAATGATGTGGTCAAACAGGCCGGGGTGTTGCTGCGCGAAAGTGGACTCAATTTCGTCGGCAACGTCGAAGGCGACGATATTTACAAAGGCTCCAGCGATGTTGTGGTGTGTGACGGTTTCGTCGGCAATGTGGCGCTGAAGACCTCGGAAGGTCTGGCTCAAATGCTGGCGAGCTTCCTGCGCGAGGAGTATGGTCGCGGTCTGCTGTCGAAATGCATGGCGCTGATTTCGCTGCCGGTGCTCAAGCGCTTCAAACATCGTCTTGACCATCGTCGCTACAACGGTGCGGTGTTGCTTGGTTTGCGCGGCGTGGTGGTAAAAAGTCATGGCTCAGCGGACGCTTTTGCCTTTGAACAGGCGATTTACCGCGCGGCTGAGGCGGCTTCGAACCGACTCATCGAACGTATTGCCGGACAGATAGCGGGCATAGATGGAGTAAAGAAAGCATGACTTTTGCGAGAGTTGCCGGCACGGGCGGCTATGTACCGGGTGAGCCCGTCAGCAATGACGATCTGGTTGCGCGCGGTATCGACACTTCGGATGAGTGGATCGTTGAGCGCACCGGTATTCGCCATCGCCATCTCGCGCCGGCCGGCACGGTGACCAGCGATCTTGCATTGGAAGCAAGCCGTCGCGCGCTCGAGGCGGCCGGTTGCAACGCCAATGACATCGACCTGGTGATTGTCGCGACCTCAACGCCGGACTGCATCTTTCCGAGCACGGCCGCACTGTTGCAATCCAAGCTCGGCATCAACAATGGTTGCCCCGCTTTTGACGTGCAGGCGGTGTGTAGTGGCTTTGTTTATGGGATGACGATTGCGGACAAGTTCATCCGTTCGGGCAGTCACAAACGTGCGCTGGTGGTGGGGGCGGAAGTCTTCTCGCGCATTCTTGACTGGTCGGATCGTCGTACCTGCGTATTGTTCGGGGATGGCGCCGGTGCCATCGTGCTGGAAGCTGCGGAGGAGCCCGGTATTCTTGCCAGCGCGTTGCACGCCGATGGCAGCCACGCTCCGATTCTCTGTGCTCCGGGGGCGCTGGCTGCAGGCGGCGTGATTGGCGATCCCTTCCTGCGCATGGATGGTCAGGCCGTCTTCAAGCTTGCGGTGAAGGTGCTGGGAGAGGTTGCGCGCGAAACGGTCGATAGCGCCGGGCTGCAGTTGTCCGATATCGACTGGCTGATTCCGCATCAGGCCAATATCCGCATCATGCAAGCCACCGGTCGCCGTCTGAAACTCGGCATGGACAACGTTGTGGTAACCGTCGACAGCCATGGCAACACCTCGGCGGCGTCCATTCCGCTTGCGCTGGATGTCGCGGTGCGCGATGGCCGTATCCAGCGCGGTCAGAATGTGTTGCTGGAAGGCGTGGGCGGTGGATTTACATGGGGCGCGGTACTGTTCCGCTTTTAAGGAGAGATCGATGTCTGTAGCACTGGTGTTCCCGGGACAGGGTTCACAGTCGGTAGGCATGATGGCCGCCTATGGCGACAATGCCGTGATCCGCGAAACGTTTGCTGAGGCCTCTGAGGCGCTTGGCGAAGACTTGTGGGAGATGGCCGAGGAGGGACCGAGCGAGCGTCTCGCCCTGACCGTTAACACCCAGCCGTTGATGTTGACGGCCGGGGTGGCGGTGTACCGCGCCTGGCGTGCTGCAGGGGGCGAGGCGCCGACCGTGGTTGCCGGCCACAGTCTGGGTGAATATTCTGCTTTGGTGGCAGCAGGCGCGTTGGAATTTCGTGACGCGGTGCCGTTGGTGCGTTTTCGTGCGCAGGCGATGCAGGAGGCCGTGCCGCCGGGCGAAGGTACGATGGCCGCGTTGCTCGGTTTGGATCTGGCGGTGGTTGATGAAGTGTGTGAAGCGGCCGCCGAAGGGCAGGTGGTTTCCGCCGCGAACCTCAATGCACCGGGACAGATCGTCATTGCGGGCGCAAGCGCTGCGGTTGAACGCGCGATGACACTGGCCAAGGAACGAGGCGCCCGGCGCGCCGTGCCGTTGCCGGTGAGTGCGCCGTTCCATTGTGCGCTGATGCGTCCGGCTGCGGAGCGTCTGGCTGAACGATTGCAATCGGTGGTGATTTCATCGCCGGAGTGTGCAGTGATAAATAACGTGGACGTCGCCATCGAATCCGATCCGGTGCGTATTCGTGATGCGCTGATCCGTCAGGCGTGGTCACCGGTGCGCTGGATCGAGACCGTGCAGGCGATCGTTGCGCGCGATGTCGAGCTGATCGGAGAATCTGGCCCAGGCAAGGTGCTGGCCGGTATGAGCAAGCGTAGCGCAGGTGAGGTGCCTTGCGTGTCCATTCATAATGAGGCCAGCCTGGATGAGGCGCTGGCTGCCGTGAGGTAAGAGCAGCATGAGCAAGGAACTCGAAGGTCAACTGGCGTTGGTGACCGGAGCCTCGCGCGGGATCGGTCGTGCGATCGCACTCGAGCTGGGTGCGCGTGGTGCGATCGTTGTGGGTACGGCCACCTCGGAGTCGGGCGCGAACGATATTTCCGCCGGTCTCGAAGCTGCAGGCGTGCGCGGCAGTGGGCGCGTGTTGAACGTCAATGACGCGGCTGCCTGTGAAGCGTTGGTCAGCGCGATTGAAAAAGAATTTGGTTCGGTGGCGATTCTCGTCAACAATGCCGGCATCACGCGCGACAATCTTACGCTGCGGATGAAGGATGAAGAGTGGAGCGAGATTATCGAAACCAACCTGACAGCGGTTTTCCGCATGTCGAAACTGGTTTCTCGGGGGATGATGAAGGCGCGCGCAGGGCGCATCATCAACATCACCTCAGTGGTCGGCAGCTCCGGTAATGCGGGCCAGGCCAATTACGCGGCGGCCAAGGCGGGCGTTGCGGGCATGAGCCGCGCGCTTGCGCGTGAGATCGGCAGCCGCGGCGTTACGGTCAATTGCGTAGCACCGGGATTTGTCGATACTGACATGACGAAAGCGCTGCCGGAGGCCACGAAAAAGCCGTTGCTCGACAGCATCGCACTGGGCCGCCTGGGTCGTCCGGAAGAGGTTGCCGCAGCAGTGGCATTCCTGGCTTCCCCGGCTGCGAGCTACGTCACTGGAACCACGTTACATGTCAATGGTGGCATGTACATGGCATGAGCTTGATCGGTGGATGCGAAAAGCGTCTCCCGATAGCATCGCGAAAGGCGGGGTTTTTGGTAGAATAGCGCCGCTTTAAGTTTCACCCAAACAACACACACATATCAGGGAAGGAGTTTCTCCATGGAGAACATCGAACAGCGCGTCAAGAAGATCGTTGCCGAGCAGCTTGGTGTCAACGAATCGGAAATCAAGAATGAATCCTCATTCGTTGATGACCTCGGTGCGGACTCGCTCGATACCGTCGAGCTGGTGATGGCGCTGGAAGAGGAATTCGAATGCGAAATTCCGGACGAAGAGGCCGAAAAAATCACTACCGTTCAGCAGGCGATCGATTACGTCAACGCCCACCTGAAGCAGTAAACCGTTTTACCCGGAGCAGACATTGACCCGTCGCAGAGTTGTCGTCACCGGCCTGGGTGCTCTTTCCCCGGTCGGCAATACGGTTCCGGAGGCCTGGGAAAACCTGGTTGCCGGACGTTCCGGCGTGACCGAGATCACGCGTTTTGACGCGTCCGCTTTCTCGGTGCGCATCGCGGGCGAAGTGAAAGGCTTCGACGTCGCGGAATACCTGTCGTCAAAGGAGGCCCGACGGATGGATACATTCATCCACTATGGGCTTGCCGCCGGCTTGCAGGCATTCCGTGATTCCGGTCTTGAAGTTACCGAGCGCAACGCGCCCCGTATCGGCGTCAATATCGGCTCAGGTATTGGCGGTTTGCCGATGATTGAGAGTACGCATGATGACTTTCTCTCTTCGGGGCCGCGCAAGATTTCGCCCTTCTTCATTCCCGGAACGATCATCAACATGATTTCCGGCCATCTGTCGATCATGCTCGGCCTGCAAGGGCCGAACATCGCGGTTGTAACAGCCTGCACCACCGGCTTGCATGCGATCGGCATGGCGGCACGCTTGATCGAATACGGTGATGCTGACGTAATGGTTGCGGGCGGTGCTGAATCCACGGTCACGCCGCTGGCGATCGGCGGGTTTGCCTCGGCCAAGGCGTTGTCGACGCGTAATGACGACCCGGCAACGGCAAGCCGTCCGTGGGACAAAGGTAGAGATGGCTTCGTCTTGGGTGAGGGCGCTGGAGTGCTGGTGCTGGAAGAGTATGAACACGCCAAGGCACGCGGCGCAAAAATCTACGCGGAGTTGGCTGGTTTCGGCATGAGTGGCGACGCCTATCACATGACCGCACCGGACACGGCGGGGCCATGCCGCAGCATGCAAAATGCAATGAACAACGCAGGCATCAACCCGGATGAGGTGAACTACCTCAACGCGCACGGCACTTCCACCCCGCTTGGT
>DATGNI010000012.1:0-3257 GCA_035306825.1 Azoarcus sp.
CAAGGCTGAAGGCGTGCGCTACACCATGCTCGCCTTCGTCATCAAGGCCTGTGTTTCAGCGCTGAAAAAGTACCCGCAGTTCAACACATCGCTTGACGGTGACAACCTCGTCTACAAGAAGTATTTCCACATCGGTTTCGCCGCCGACACCAAGAACGGTCTGGTCGTTCCGGTGATCAAGAATGCGGACCAGAAAGGCGTCACCGAGATCGCCCAGGAAATGGCCACGCTGTCGCAGAAAGCGCGCGACGGTAAGCTCGGCCCATCCGAAATGCAGGGCGGCACCTTCTCGATTTCCAGCCTGGGCGGCATTGGCGGCACGTATTTCACACCGCTGATCAACGCTCCGGAGGTCGCCATTCTCGGCCTGTCCAAACTGCAGACCAAACCACTGTGGGACGGCGAGCAATTTGTCCCGCGTCAGGTTCTGCCGCTGTCGCTGTCCTACGATCACCGCATCATCGACGGTGCTGAAGGGACCCGCTTCATCGACTACATCAGCAAGGTGCTCGCAGACATGCGACGCAGCCTGCTCTGAGCCGGGAGAAGCAACATGGCATTGATTGAAGTCAAGGTTCCGGACATCGGCGATTTCGACGAAGTCCCCGTGATCGAAGTGTTTGTGGAAGTCGGTGACACCATCCAGGAAGAAGAGGCCATCTGCACTCTGGAATCCGACAAGGCCACGATGGACGTACCCTCGCCCAGCGCCGGCGTGGTCAAGGAAGTCTTGATCAAGCTCGGCGACAAGGTATCGGAAGGCGTCGTCCTGCTGAAACTGGACGCCGAAGCGAGCGCTGAAACTACACCGGAACAATCCGCTGCGGCACCCTCCACATCGGCCCCCGCTCCGGCTCCTGCGCCCGCACCGGCACCGGCTGCCGCGCCCTCCGCTGCAAGCCACGCCGGCGGCGCAGATCTCGAATGCGACGTTGTCGTACTCGGTGCTGGCCCCGGTGGCTACTCCGCCGCCTTCCGCGCCGCAGATCTCGGGCTCAAGACGGTCATCGTCGAACGTTACCCGACCCTCGGCGGCGTGTGCCTGAATGTCGGCTGCATTCCGTCGAAAGCGCTGCTGCACATTGCGGGCGTGATGGACGAAGTCAGCCATTTTGCCGATCTTGGTGTGGCCTATGGCCAGCCGAAGCTCGACATCGACAAGCTGCGCACGCACAAAGAAAAGGTGGTGGGCAAACTCACCGGCGGCCTCGCCGGCATGGCCAAGGGTCGCAAGGTCGAGGTCGTGCGCGGAACGGGAAGCTTCCTGGATCCACAGCACGTTGAAGTCCAGCTCACTTCCGGCGAAGGCAAGGACGTCTCCGGCGAAAAGAAGGTGGTGAAGTTCAAGCAATGCATCATCGCGGCCGGCAGCCAGGCGATAAAATTGCCCTTCATGCCGGATGACCCGCGCGTGGTCGACTCCACCGGTGCGTTGGAACTCGCCTCCGTACCCAAAAAGATGCTCGTCATTGGCGGCGGCATCATCGGCCTTGAAATGGCGACGGTCTATTCCACCCTGGGTGCGAGGATCGATGTGGTCGAAATGCAGGACGGCTTGATGCAGGGCGCGGATCGCGATCTCGTCAAGGTATGGGAGAAAATGAACGCCCATCGTTTCGACAACGTCATGCTCAAGACCAAAACGGTCTCGGCAGAAGCGAAAAAAGACGGCATCTGGGTCAAATTCGAAGGTGAAAAAGCACCGGCGGATGCCCAATGCTACGACCTGGTGCTGGTCGCCGTCGGCCGCAGCCCGAACGGCGACAAGATCGGCGCAGACAAAGCCGGCGTCACCATAACCGAGCAGGGCTTCATCCCCACCGACAACCAGATGCGCACCAATGTGCCGCACATTTTTGCCATCGGCGACATCATTGGTCAGCCCATGCTTGCCCACAAGGCGGTCCATGAAGGCCACGTCGCAGCGGAAGTCGCAGCCGGTCAGAAATCCAGCTTCGATGCCTTGCAGATCCCATCCGTGGCCTACACCGACCCAGAAATCGCCTGGGCCGGTCTGACCGAAATCGAGGCCAAGGAAAAAGGCATTGCCTTCGACAAGGCGGTATTCCCCTGGGCCGCTTCCGGACGCGCAATCGCCAACGGGCGCGACGAAGGGATGACCAAGCTGCTGTTCGACAAGGAAACGCAACGCATCATCGGCGGCGCCATTGTCGGCACGCATGCCGGCGATCTGATCGGCGAGGTCTGCCTCGCGGTCGAAATGGGCGCCGACGCGACGGACATCGGCAAGACCATCCATCCGCATCCGACGCTGGGCGAATCCATCGGCATGGCGGCTGAAGTCGCCCACGGCAGTTGCACCGATCTGCCCGCGCAACGCAAACGCTGATTCGCGACGCATCCTGCAGTACGCAACGGGGCGCTACGGCGCCCCGTTTTATATATTGTTACCGATCACCACTCCGCTCCATGCGACCACGCAACCAGCGCCGCCGCGTTTGAACGCACACAAGCCGGGCTCGCCACCTACAATCAAACACATCCCCACCATCAGGAGTGACAGATGAAACTGTCCAGCCAAAGCTTCTCCGACAACACCCGCATTCCCGGCGAGTTCGCCTTCTGCATTCCAGCCGAAACCGGGCATGTGCAGCTAAGCACCAATCGCAACCCGCATTTTGCGTGGGAAGATGTGCCTGCCGGAACTCAATCCTTCGTGTTGATCTGCCATGACCCCGACGTGCCGAGCAAGGGGGACGACGTCAACCAGGAAGGGCGGAGCGTACCGGCCAGCCTTCCGCGTGTTGATTTCTTCCATTGGCTGCTCGTAAACCTGCCGGCCGACACGCGCGAGATCGCCGCCGGCAGTTTTTCGTCCGAAGTCACTCCACGCGGAAAGCCGGGCCCGGATGCTCCGCTCGGCGCACTCCAGGGCATCAACGACTACACCCAGTGGTTCAAGGACGATCCCGACATGGCCGGAGATTATTATGGCTACGACGGCCCGTGCCCGCCGTGGAACGATGAAATCATGCATCGCTACATCTTCACGCTATACGCCCTCGACGTGCCACATTGCGCGCTCGAAGGCCGTTTCACGAGCGCGGACGTGCACGAGGCAATTGCGGGTCACGTATTGGCTGCAGCCTCCATGACCGGCCTGTACGGATTGAATCCGGCAGTCACTGCATGACCGCTTCGGCCGTTCCCTCGCGGCGCGGGTCGGCCGCACCGCGCCATTTTCCATTTTCGCGCACAATCACCGCCAATCCACTGGTCATGTCCGCCAACCGCGG
>DATGNI010000013.1:0-4862 GCA_035306825.1 Azoarcus sp.
TCATGGTCAAACCGGGTTGGCGACCGGCAGAAGACTGGGCAGAGGTGGACTCGCTGGTGCTCGACCGTCCGGGGCAGGTGGCGCAACATCCTGATCCGTACGCGATGGAAACGCCGTCGCAGAGTGCAGCCTGTTCCACAGGAGGGGAGGGTGAGACCCGCACCCAGCCGGTGCGCATCGTCCCGTCCGCCGCGCGTTCTGCCTTGCGCCGTGCCGCACGTGCGAAGACGGTTGTTCGTTTGCCGTCGTATGAAGAAGTCCGTGCGGATCCGGTGCTGTACGCGCACACTTCGCGCGTCTTTCACCTCGAATCCAATCCCGGTAACGCGCGCGCAATGGTGCAGGCCAATGGTCAGGGGCCGGGTCAGCGTGACGTCTGGCTCAATCCGCCACCCGTGCCACTCAGCACGCCCGAGATGGATTTTGTCTACGGCCTGCCGTATGCGCGTCAGCCGCATCCGTCCTATGACGGTGCGCGCATTCCTGCATGGGACATGATCAAGTTCTCGATCAACATCATGCGTGGTTGTTTCGGCGGGTGCACCTTCTGTTCGATCACCGAGCATGAAGGGCGCATCATCCAGAGCCGTTCGGAAGAATCGGTGCTGCGCGAGATCGAGGAAATCCGCGACAAGTCGCCGGAATTCAAGGGACACATCACCGATCTGGGTGGGCCGACCGCGAACATGTACCGCATGGCGTGCAAAGACCCGAAAATCGAGCAGTCGTGCCGTCGTCTGTCCTGTGTCTATCCGGGCATTTGCGAACACCTGGGCACCGATCACGCGCCGCTGATTTCACTGTATCGCAAGGCGCGCGCGATTCCGGGCGTGAAACGGGTGACCGTCGGTTCGGGGCTGCGTTACGATCTCGCGGTGCGCTCGCCCGAATACGTCAAGGAACTGGTGACCCATCACGTCAGCGGTCTGCTCAAGATCGCGCCCGAACACACCGAAAAAGCCACGCTGTCGAAAATGATGAAGCCGGGTATCGGCACGTACGATGCGTTCCGCAAGATGTTCGACAAGTATTCGAAAGAGGCGGGCAAGAAACAGCATTTGGTACCGTATTTCATCGCCGCCCATCCGGGCAGTACCGACGAGGACATGGTCAATCTTGCGCTGTGGCTCAAGCAAAACGGCTTTCGCCCGGATCAGGTGCAAACCTTCATGCCCACGCCGATGGCGCTGGCAACAACGATGTATTATTCGCGTCGAAACCCGCTGCGTAAGGTCTCGCAGAATTCGGAAACGGTAGAGACGGCGCGGGCTGGCAAAGTGCGCAAATTTCACAAAGCGCTGCTGCGCTGGCATGATGCCGAGAACTGGCCGTTGATTCGGGAAGGGCTGAAAGCGCTGGGGCGGGCTGATCTGATCGGCAGACGGCCGGATCAGCTTGTACCGCATCATCAACCGGGTGGTGTGCGGGGAGCGGAAAGTGGGAAAAAATCTGTGCCTGGCAACAAAAATGTGGCCGGCAAAAACAAATCAACCCGGCAGGCACGCAGCAAAAAATTTGCTGAGCGAGGCCGGGTATAGGATAAAAAGCGTCGTGATCCAGGTGTTAAGGGTTACTTATCCCGGATGCTGCGCCGCGTATCTTTCCGAGTTCAGGCTGGGCGATGACGGCTCAGACCTGGAGCGGCATGCATGAATATGTCATGCAACTTGCGAACCACGCGGCGGATGATTTCCGCGAAGGCGTGGTTACGCAGACGATACGCTGCGACTGTGACGCGGGTAACGTCGATGTTTTCGTCGCGCATTGCGTTTCTCCTTAGGTGCTCATTGTGTAAGCAGGACCTATTATGAGCCGCCTGTTGCGTCGCAACAAACGATCAAACGTCACCCGATGGATGAGCTGATTTCATGTGTATGAGCTAAACTCACCCGTATGACGACTCGAATGCCCCCGCTCAATACCTTGCGCACGTTCGAAGCCGCTGCGCGACATCTCAGCTTCAAGCTTGCAGCTGAGGAGTTGTTTGTCACGCCCACTGCCGTCAGTCATCAGATCCGCGGTCTGGAAGATTTTCTCGGGGTGGAGCTCTTTCGTCGTCTGACTCGTGCGCTCGAACTCACGCCGGAAGGTGAAGCGATGCTGCCGAAGGTGCGCGAAGGCCTTGAATGCCTGGCTGAGGCGGTGTCCCGGGTAAGCGGTGTAAAACAGGGTGCCAAATTACGCGTGGTGGCGCCGCCGTCTTTTGCGGCGCGTTGGTTGATGCCACGATTGAGCCGCTTTTCTGAGCGTGCGCCCGGCGTCGAGCTGTATCTGCGCGGTTCAGCCAAGGCATTGGATGCCGCCGCACGCGTCACGGATGGAAGTGGCCGGCGTGGTCGCGGTCGCGGTACTCCGCAAGTATGGATTCGGTTTGGTCGGGGCGATTACCGGGGCGTGCGGGTTGACCGCCTGTTCGAGCCTGAATATACGGCGGTGTGCAGTCCCGCGTTGCTCAAGCGCCGCGTCCCGCTCGCCACGCCGGAAGATTTGCGTCATTTTTCCCTCATCCACGATGAAACCATTCCCGACCCGGCGCTGCGCCCGCATTGGAGCGATTGGCTCGCCGCTGCGGGGGTGCCCCATGTGCGCGTGGCGGGACCGCATTTTTCCGACTCTGGCCTCGCCATTTCCGCGGCGATCGACGGTCTTGGCGTAGCGCTGTTGTCGCGTCATCTCGTGGAGGGTGAAATTGCCGCCGGCCGTCTGGTTGCACCGTTTGATGTCAGCATCACGCGCAAAGGCTACGCCTATTACGTTGTCTCGCCGGAGTCCGTTGCAGACGAAGCGCAGGTACAGGCTTTCCGTGAATGGGTGCTGGATGAAATCAAACGACCGACGCCGGGGTTTGCCGGGCAGATGGACGAAAACCCTCTGGCGGACTGAACGCTGCCTTGCGTTATGGAATTGAAGTGGAATAATTGAGGCATCTTCCCTGATTGCCGAAGTGTTTGATGGATAATCATTTTTTTTCCGACCGAAATGAAAGCATGCTGGCCGAAATTGCGCTCGGTGCATTCCTGATGAGCGATCAACTCGGTCACGATACGTTTGATCCGCGCGTTCTGGATGCGATGCGTGCAGCCCCTCGGCACGAATTCGTACCGCTGGAATTGCAGGAATACGCTTATCTGGTTCAGCCGTTGTCGATTGGTTTCGACAAAACCATTTCGAATCCGTTGATCATTGCAGCGATGACCGATCTGCTGCAGGTGGAAGAACATCATACGGTGCTGGAAATCGGTACGGGCCTGGGCTATCACGCAGCGATCGTGGCGCAGATGGCCAAACGGGTGGTTTCGATGGAAATCATCGAGCAACTCGCGTTGCAGGCGCAGGCACGGCTGGCGCGAACCGGCTGTGACAACGTCGAGGTCATCGTCGGGAACGGCGCGCAAGGGCTGTCGTCGCTGGCGCCGTTCGACCGCATTCTGGTGACCTGTGCGCCGCAAATGATCCCGACCGCGTTGCTCAACCAACTCAAACCCGGTGGGCGGATGGTGATCCCATCGGGCTTGGAAGGGGAGCAAATGCTGATGCTGGTGAAGAAAGACGCCACCGCACGGACAAGCATCGAACATATCCTGCCGGTGGGCTTCGGGCCCATGGAAGGCGTTGAGTCGGTTCTGCATTCTTGAAACGGATGAAAACGGGTCACTGGCAGCGGTGCATCAGCCGGTTTTTCTGTTCACCTTCTCCTTGCCGGAAGGTTGAGACTGCGTTCATGCCAGCCGAAGGAGAAATTCCATGAACACGCAAACCGATGCGTCACGCACGTTGCGCATCGCCGGGATGAATTGCGCCTCGTGCGTGGCGCACGTCGAGAAAGCGCTGCTCAAAATTGATGGGGTGTCCGCTGCGAACGTGAATCTCGCCACCGAGACGGCCACCCTCCGCGTTGCGCCGGAGGTGCCGTTCGAGGCGCTCACCGAGGCGGTGGAGAAAGCCGGATACGAGGTGGTGCGCGACGAAGCGGTGCTCGATATTGACGGCATGACGTGTGCCGCGTGTGTGGGGCGTGTCGAAAAGGCGTTGTTGCGTGTGCCGGGCGTGACCGGCGCGAGCGTGAATCTGGCCGCGCGAAATGCCCGGGTGGAATTGGGTGACGACGTATCCGTCGCGACCTTGGTGGCGGCGGTTAAAAAGACCGGTTTCGATGCGAAACCGGCGGCTGAAACCGCCGAGAGCGTACGCGAGGCTGCGGCGGCGAACGAAGAGCGTGTGCTGCGTCGCGACGTATGGATCGCCGTGATATTGACCCTGCCGGTGTTCGTGCTGGAGATGGGCTCGCACCTGATTCCGGGCATGCATGAATGGGTGATGGAAAACATCGGCCATACCGCCAACGGATGGATTCAGGCAGTGCTGACGACAGCGGTGATGTTCGGGCCGGGTCTGCGCTTTTTCCGCAAGGGGGTGCCGGCACTGCTGCGTGCTGCGCCTGACATGAATGCGCTGGTGGCGATGGGCACGGGTGCGGCGTGGAGTTTTTCGCTGGTCGCATTGATTGCGCCGGGAGTGTTGCCGGAAGGCACCGCCAATGTGTATTTCGAAGCTGCCGCGGTAATCATCACGTTGATTCTGGTCGGCCGGCTGCTGGAGGCGCGCGCACGGGGACGTACCTCGGAGGCCATCCGTCGGCTGATGAAAATTGCTCCACGCACGGCGCGCGTGCGACGCAACGGTGAGACGGTGGAGCTGCCGATTGCCGAAGTCATTGTTGGCGATGTGATCGAAGTGCGTCCGGGCGAAAAAATTGCAGTCGATGGTGAGGTGATCGAAGGCGAATCCTTTGTTGACGAATCCATGATCACTGGCGAACCCGTGCCGGTGGAAAAAAAGCCCGGCGCGGAAATTGTCGGGGG
>DATGNI010000014.1:0-44994 GCA_035306825.1 Azoarcus sp.
GTAGCTTTGGTCAAAATGCGGACGACCGGCCTCCAATCACTGTTCTTCGGCCAACGTCGTGCGCCGCCGAAGACTGCCTCGAACCAGCGAAGCCATTCTCAGGTCATTTGGGTATCCAACCGCGCGCCGTGAGTTTTCGACTTTATTGCCACGTTTTCGACTTTAATGACAAGGAACATTCCCCTAGAAGAAACGCAACGCTCATTCCACCGTCACGCTTTTCGCCAGGTTTCTTGGCTTATCCACATCCGTGCCCTTCACCAACGCGGCATGGTAAGACAGCAATTGCAGCGGAATCACGTGCAACACCGGTGAGAGCATGCCGTAATGCTCGGGCATGTGGAGGATATGCACCCCTTCGGTTGCGGAAATTTCGCTGCCCGCATCGGCAAAGACATAAAGCTCGCCGCCGCGCGCGCGGACTTCCTGCAGGTTGGATTTGAGCTTTTCAAGCAATTCATCGTTGGGCGCGACGGAAATCACCGGCATTTCTTTATCGACCAGCGCCAACGGGCCATGTTTGAGTTCGCCGGCAGCATAGGCTTCGGCATGGATATAGGAAACTTCCTTTAGCTTGAGCGCGCCTTCCATCGCGATCGGCCAATGACGGCCGCGACCGAGAAACAGGGCGTGATGTTTCATCGCGAAATCCTGGGCCCATTGCTCAATTTCGGGCTCAAGCTCGAGTACTTTCTGCACCGCCACCGGCAGGTGGCGCAGGCCGGCAAGATGCGCCGCCTCCGAAGCCGCATCCAGCTTGCCCCCCATACGCGCCAAAGTGAGCGTGAGCAGCGCCAGTGCTGCAAGCTGGGTGGTGAAGGCTTTGGTCGAAGCAACGCCTATTTCCGGGCCGGCACGGGTGATGAAACGCAAGGCCGCTTCGCGCACGATGGCGGATTCGGGCACGTTGCACACTGCGAGCGTGCGCTGCATGCCGAGCGATTTGGCGTGTTTCAACGCGGCCAGCGTATCGGCGGTTTCACCGGACTGCGAGATCACGACCACGAGAGTGTGCGGATCAGGTACCGATACCCGGTAACGGTATTCGCTGGCAATTTCGACCGCGCACGGTAGGCCGGCGATGGATTCCAGCCAGTAACGCGCCACCAATCCGGCGTGATAGCTCGTACCACAGGCCAGAATCAGCACCTGGCGCACGTCAGCGAGCAATGCAGGCGCATCCGCACCAAACAGTTGCGGCGCGGGAGAGGCGCCACCGCCAATGATTTCCAGCGTATTGGCAATCGCTTGCGGTTGCTCGAAAATCTCCTTCTGCATGTAATGGCGGTATTTGCCCAGCTCAACCGCCTCGGCAGACAGACTGGAAACATGCACCGAGCGTTCCACCGCCTGACCCGCTGCATCCGTCACGCGCCACGAATCCCGCTTGAGTTCAGCCAGATCTCCGTCTTCGAGATACACGATGTTGCGCGTAACCTGCAACAACGCGGCGGTGTCCGATGCGGCATACATGCCGTCCTCTCCCACCCCCAGCAGCAGCGGCGAGCCTCGCCGTGCCACCACGGCGCACTCCGGCTCGGTTTCGGAAATCACGCCAATGGCGTAGGCGCCTTCCAGTTCAGCCACCGTCTGTCGCACCGCCTCAAACAAACTGTCCGTGGTGGACAGCTTGCTGTGGACAAGATGTGCGATGGCTTCCGTGTCGGTTTCCGAGGTGAATACATAACCCGCCGCAGTCAGCTGCTCGCGAATGCTTTCGAAGTTCTCGATGATGCCGTTGTGCACCACCGCCAATCCGCCCGAAACATGCGGGTGGGCATTGTCTTCTGAAGGTACGCCATGGGTGGCCCAGCGCGTGTGGGCAATGCCCGCCTGCGCGGAAACGTCTTGCGCGGCCTCTGCCAGTTCGGCAACGCGACCGGTTGAACGCACACGCTGCAAACCGCCGTTGAGCACGGCCAGGCCGGCCGAATCATAGCCGCGGTATTCAAGCTTGAGCAGTCCTTCGATCAAAACGGGAACGACGTCGCGCGTGGCGACGGCGGTGACGATGCCGCACATGGCAGTCTCCAGGAAATCAGGTGGTTTTCTTTTTGACGGGGCGTTTCCAGCGCAGGCTGCTTTGCTTGACGCGCGAGATCGTGAGCTGATCCTCCGGCGCGTTACGCGTAAGGGTGGTGCCGGCCGCGATGGTTGCGCCGCGACCGATGCGCACGGGCGCCACGAGCTGGACGTCTGAGCCGATGAAGGCCTCGTCTTCGATAATGGTGCGGTGCTTGTTGGCACCGTCGTAATTGCAGGTAATCACCCCCGCGCCAATATTCACGCCGCTGCCTACGTCCGAATCCCCCACGTAAGCCAGGTGATTGGCTTTGCTGCCAACTCCGACATTGCTGTTCTTGACCTCGACGAAGTTGCCTAGATGGACTTCATTGGCCAGCACCGTTCCGGGACGCGTACGCGCGTACGGACCGATCACGCAGCCTTCGCCAGCGACGGTGGCCTCAACATGCGAAAACGGCGCGATCTTCGTGCCGCGGCCAATTTCCGCCTCGCGCACCACGCAATGCGCGCCCACCTTCACGCCGTCGCCGAGCACCACGCGGCCTTCAAACACGCAGCCGACGTCGATTTCGACATCCATGCCACATTCGAGCGTGCCGCGCACATCAATGCGCGCCGGGTCGATCAAGGTCACGCCGGCCATGAGCAGCGCCTCTGCGGTGTTTCGCTGATGAATGCGCTCCAACGCGGCGAGTTGACGACGATCATTCACGCCCAGCGTCTCCCACTCGGCAGCCGGCGATGCGGTAACAATCTCGACGCCATCCGCGACGGCCAGACCGACGATGTCGGTCAGATAGTATTCGCCCTGAGCATTATCGTTCCCGACACGTTCAAGCCAATCACGCAAACGGGCGATCGGCGCGACGAGAATGCCGGTGTTGACCTCACGAATCTCACGTTCGGCCTCGGTCGCATCCTTTTGCTCAACAATGCGCGTCACGCGATCGTCCGCATCCCGCACGATGCGGCCGTACCCTGCAGGGTTGTCGAGGGTAACGGTAAGCAACGCAAGACGATCCGTGCCGGCCGCTTCGACCAGTTCGGCCAACGTTTCCTTGCGGATCAAGGGCACATCGCCATACAGCACCAATGCCGTGCCGTTGTCGGAGAGCGCGGGCAAGGCCTGCTGCACCGCATGGCCGGTACCGAGCTGCGGCGTCTGTTCCACCCACGCGATCTCATCCTGGGGAAAGGTCTCACGCACCGCGTCCGCGCCGTGACCCACCACCACACAGATGCGCGCAGCTTCAAGTGCGCGCGCGGTATCCAGCACATGCGCCAACAAGGGTTGGCCGGCAAGCGGTTGCAGAACTTTCGGCTGCCTGGAACGCATGCGCGTACCCTTGCCTGCCGCGAGAATCACGACTTCCATCAAGACCCCATGAAGGCTCTGGAAAACGGGGCGGATTTTAACATGCGCCACGATTATTCCCCGGCGGCACAAGTATCAGCGCATTACCGGGATGTACGCCGGTTCACCGCCACAAACGCGCGGACCGAAACGGAACCGATGCAGCGCGCACTGCAAACGTTACAATCGAGCTTTGCAACTCAGGGCCTGCCCTCCTTCGGCAAAAGAGGAGACGCCCCGGATCAGACCGCCTGTGCCACAACGCCCCTTTCGTCTCGCCATCAACGGTTACGGTCGTATCGGCCGCTGTTTTCTGCGCGCGCTCATCGAAACCGGACTCTCCGAGCGGCTTCAGATCGTCGCGATCAACGAACCGGCGGATTTTCGCAGTATCGTCTATCTCACCCGCTTCGACTCCACCCACGGCCGCTTTCCCGGCACGGTCGAAACCCTTGACGACACGCTCGTCATCAACGGGCGCGCTATCGTGGTGACCCACGCCTCGACCCCGGAAGAAGTGGATTGGAGCTGCATCGATCTGGTGGTCGAATGTTCCGGTCAATACGGCAGCCGCGAACAACTTGAACGCTTCCTCACGGCCGGCAGCACGCGCGTGCTGGTCTCTCATCCGGCCAACAGCGCCGAAGACGTCGACGCCACCATTGTCTATGGCTGCAACGAGAACGTGCTGAACGGGAGCGAGCGAATCGTCTCAAACGCTTCGTGCACCACCAACGCAGTCGTGCCCGTGCTCGATATCGTGCAGCGCGCGTTCGGCATCGAACAAGTATTGCTCACCACCTTGCACGCGGCAATGAACGACCAGCCGCTGATCGACGGCTACCACCACAGCGACCTGCGCCGCACGCGCTCGGCGATGCAATCCATTATCCCCGTATCCACCGGCTTGGCACGCGGCGTCGAACGTTTGCTGCCCGCCCTGTCCGGGCGCGTGCAGGCCAAGGCCATCCGTGTGCCCACGCACAACGTGTCGGCCATTGATCTGGTAATCGAAACCCAGCGCACGGTCACCGCGGACGAGATCAACACGCTGCTTGCCGAAGCCGCCGCCGGACCGCAGGCCGGACGCCTCGCGTGGTCAGACGATCCGCACGTCTCGATTGATTTCAACCACGATGGCCATTCGGCGATTGTCGACGCCAGCCAGACGCGCATTGCCGACGGCCGGCTGGTGAACCTGATGGTTTGGTTTGACAACGAATGGGGCTTTGCCAACCGCATGGTCGATGTGGCAAAGCACTGGCTGGAAGGGCACGGCCCCTCATCACGCTGAGCGTCACTCCGGAAGAGGCCGTGCGAACCCGTCGTGACCGGCACGGTGCAGCACATCCAGTCCGCTCGCGCGTACCACCCGTCGCGTCACACCGGCCTCGAGAACCCGCTCTCCTCCAGGATTCAACAGGGTCAGACGTTCACGTGCGCGGGTGATCCCGGTATAGAGCAATTCACGCGTGACAATCGGACTCGCCGTCTCGGGCAGCGCCAGCACCACCTCGCCGAACTCCGAACCTTGCGATTTGTGCACCGTCAGCGCAAACACGGTCTCCACCGCAGCCAGACGTGCCGGCAACACCCAACGCACCCGCCGCGAACCCTCTCCAACCAGGAAGGCCACGCGCAATCTGCTACGACCATCAGCCTCGGGACGCGCCAGCGTGACGCCCATGTCGCCGTTCATCAGGCCGAGCCCGTAATCGTTGCGCGTCACCAATACCGGCCGACCGGCGACCCATTCCTGACCGGATTCCAGCATCCCGGCCTCGCTCAGCCAGTGCGCAATGCGCCGGTTCAGGCCTTCAACGCCCCACGTCCCGCTGCGCACCGCACCCAACACCTGAAAGCGCGCATGCGCTTCAAGCACCTCGCACGCCCACTCGTCGAACGCCGCATCCCCCGCAGCCTCTGTGGGCGGCGCCTGCACCCGTTCCAGCCACGGGCGACATCCATCCAGCACCAAACGACGAAGCTCCCGTTCCGCAGCGGCCCCCGCATGGAAAGCAAGGTCTGTACGCGCGGCGGAAAGCGCTGCGCGCACCCGCTCCATCTCACCGGCATTCACTGCCTCCGCCAACCGGCCGATACCGCTGTCGGCGTCGAAACGGCGCGAAGTACGCAACATCACCACGGCCTGATCAAGGGCACCCCCCGATGCATCAACATAGTGGGCCGCAACCTGCTGACCGCTCGCAGCCTCAATCCACGCCAGTGTCTCCGGCGTGTAATGGGCTTCACGCGCACGCTCGGCCAGCATGCCGAGCACCGCTCCGGCCTCGACCGAAGCCAGCTGATCGTGGTCCCCCAGCAGCACCAGACGCGCAGCACGCGGCAAGGCGGCCAGCACCGCTGCCATCATCTCCAGATCGACCATCGAGGCTTCGTCGATCACCAGCACATCCAGCGGCAATGGATGATCGGCATCCTGTCTGAAACGGCGTGAACCGGGCTGGGTGCCGAGCAGACGATGGAGCGTGGTGACGTCAGCCGGAATCTGTTCGCGCACCGCTTCATCAACCGGCAACTCAGCCAGTGCTCCCCCAATCGAAGCATTGAGACGCGCCGCGGCTTTTCCGGTCGGCGCGGCAAGGCGGATACGCAATGGACGCGCAGCCTCGTTCGACAAGGCCAGCGATTGCAGCAACGCCAGCAAGCGCACCACGGTGGTGGTCTTGCCGGTGCCAGGACCACCCGTGATCAGACTGAAAGCGCTTGTGGCCGCCAGCGCGCACGCAAGCTTTTGCCAATCGGTCTCGGCAGCAACCGGAAACAGGACATCCAGCACGGGACGCACATCCTGTGCTGCCACTTCAGGCGGCGCAGCCAGACGCGCGCGAATGGCATCAATCACCGCCTGCTCGAACCGCCAGTAACGCCGCAGGTAAAGACGATAGCCATCCAGCACGAGTGGCGTCACATCCTTCCCCCCACCCACCAGCAACGGATGTGCGAGCGCCGCACGCCACGCGTTCACATCCACTCCACGCAACACGCTACGCGGTGTTTCCCCTACATCGGACACCCCGTCAGGCGGCAGCGACAGAGCGAAATCAGGATCTTTCAGCGTTTCAACCAGATCCAGACAGGCGTGCCCGCGACCGAGCTGATGGCTGGCCAGTGCGGCAGCAAGCAACAGCAGCCCGTGCGCGTCGGGCGCTTCACGCCATAGAAAACCGGCGAAGGCGGCATCCAGCGGACGCAGCCATCCGCGCTCGGCCCAGCGTTCGATGTGGGCAGCCATCGGCGTGGCGGCGTGGTCGGGCAAGGCGACAGCGGAAAGGCACGGGATCACGCGACGACCTCGTGTGAAAACAGCGTATCGAGCGCCTCAATCAACGCGCGCGGCGGCCGCTCAACGTGCACACCCCGCGATTCCGCGCCGATACCGCGCAAAAACACATAGGCTGCGCCACCCATGTGACGATCGTATTCGTAGCCGGGCAACCGCGCGCGCAACTGGCGATGCAGGGCAAACAGATACAGCACATATTGCAATTCATAACGCGCTTCCAGCACGGCTGCACGCATCGCCTGCGGGGTGTAGGCAGCATCGTCCGGGCCAAGATAGTTCGATTTGTAATCGATCACGTAATAACGTCCCTGATGCTCAAAAACGAGATCCACAAAGCCTTTCAACATGCCCGACAGCTGTTTTGGCGCCAATCGCGGACGCGGCGCGGCCCCCAGCGTGGCGGCGCACACCAGACGATCGATTTCGCGACTCTCGACACGCCCGGCGGACAGCCAGAATTCCAGCTCGGCACTCAATGAAGACGGTTCGACGAGGGCACATTCGCCCCCACCGGGAAGGGGCAACGGCGTGGTGATCAAGGCGTCCAGCCACTGGGTGAGCAATACCGTCCAGCTCTCCCAGTCACGCGCGCGCGCCCGCCGCTCCACCTCCGCCCGCAACCGTGCAGGGTCCGCGATGAGGGCCGCAAAACCTTCGCGCGCGGCCCACTCAAGCAGATCATGTAAAAAAATCCCGGCCGCTGCCCCACGCGGAAACGCATGCACGCTGTCCGGCACCGGTTTGAGCGACGTGGTTTCGGCGGGCACATCGCCCAGCGCTTCGCGTAAAACATCTTCGGCCGAGGTTTCGGGCGAAGCTTCGGCATCCGCCGCAATGGCGGAATAGCTGGCGATCCACCACGGCTCGCGCGTCCGCGGTTGCGGTGTACGTGCCGCACCCGTCACCGCCACCTCTTCATCCCGCAGACGCTGATGACCGCCCGCCGGCGCAGGTTCGATACAAATGTCCGCGCATTCGCCCCACCGCGCAGCAAGCGTGTGCGACAGAGCCTCCGGCGAAACGTCTCCGCCGAGCAAATGGCCCAGCGCACTTCGCTCCAACGATCTTGTCGGTGCCACACCCAGCCAGGTGGCATGGCGCGCACGAGTGAGCGCCACATACAGTTTGCGCACGTCCTCGGCGAGACGCTCTTCGTCCTCGCGCGCGCGGGCATCCGCGTTTTCGACCAGCGACAAACGGGGTTCGCCGCCGACGTCGTGCCAGACGATCGGCAGTGCTTTCTGGCGTTCACTGTCCCGCGCCGAGGCGCCGAACGGCACGAACACCAGTGGATATTCGAGACCTTTGGATTTGTGCACCGTCACAACCTGGACGAGATCGGCATCACTCTCCAGGCGTAACTGGTACGCATCGTTGTTACCGCTGTTTTCCTGCGCTTCCGTCCGCTCCGTCACGAGGTGACGAATCAGGGCGTGTTCGCCGTCCAGCGTCTGGCTCGCCTGCTGAAGCAGTTCGGCCAGATGCAACAGATCGGTCAATACGCGCTCACCGTCGCGCGCCGCGAGCAGCCGCGCCGGCACGGCGTGCTCGTGCATCAGGCGACGCAGCATCGGCAGTACGCCCTGCTTGCGCCACACCTCGCGATATGCGCGAAAACGCAGCACACAGGCCTCCCACGCCCGTTCATCTTCATCCAATGCAACCAGATCGGCCCAATCCTGACCCAGGGCTGGAGTCGCAAGCGCGCTTTTGACGCGCCGGGGGGACTCCGGCTCCGCGCAGGCTTCGAGCCACAACTGTATTTCGATCGCCTGGGCGGTGGCGAAAACCGAATCGCGGCCAGACAGATAGACACTGCGCACGCCACGCTCCTGTAGCGCTCGACGCACGATCCCGGCTTCTCCACGGTTATTGACGAGTACGGCGATATTCGCCGGTTTGAGCTGCACAAACCCATCCGGCCCTTCGAAGCCGGCCGGCTCCGCGAGCAGATCACGGATCCGGCCCGCACAGGCGGCAGCGATCGTTTCACGATCGGCGGCGAGCGTAGCCGCCTTGCCCTTTTCGTCAGGCGGCACCCACCACGCCGTAAGTGCCGGCACCGGTTTGCCCTCGAACACGCAACGTTCGTCTCGACCATTCGCTTCTGCACGCAGAAACGGCAGCGGATTTTGTCCACCACAGGCAAAACGGAAAGCCCCTGCAGGCCCGTTCTCGGCGTGCGCAAAGCAATGGTTGACCGCCTCCACCACTGCGCGGGTCGAGCGGAAGTTTCGATTGAGCGTATACAGTCGCCCGGCGCAAGCATGTCGCGCGACAAGATAAGTATGGATGTCTGCGCCACGGAAAGCGTAGATTGCCTGCTTGGGATCGCCGATCAACACCAGCGCGCAATCGTCGGAAGATTGCTGAACCCGATACACGGCATCAAAGATGCGGTATTGCACCGGATCGGTGTCCTGAAACTCGTCAATCAGTGCGACCGGAAATTTCTCGCGAATCCGCGCGGCAAGGCGCTCACCGTTGCGTCCTTCGAGCGCATCGGCCAGCCGCAGGAGCAGGTCGTCGAAACCCATCTCGGCACGACGATGCTTTTCCACTGCGATACGCTCGGCAATCCAGCGGGCCGCGTGGCGCAACACCACCGTACGCGCGTCGGGCAGCGCGGCAAGCTCCTCACGCAGGCTTGCCAGCGCGAGGAGCGCAGGATGTTCGGGTGGCGAGCCGGTTTTCCAGACTTCAGCCAAGCCCTCCGGCGTGAGCCGTTCCCAGCCCTTGCCCAGATCCGCCGGCATAACGGCTTGCTCGTCTGCTGCCCATGTGGCGAGCTTTTCGAGCCAGGCATCATAATTATTTTTCTTCAGTTTCGTGCCGTTGATCGCCTTCGCAGAACGGGCGTCGTCGAACAATGTCTGCAACTCCCCGATCCATCCGCCCCACGGTGCCTTGAGTTCCCTCAATCGGCGGCAACGTTCAGCGAGCATTGCTGGCAAGGCAATTGCCGGCTCTTCAGCCTCCTCCACGCTTTCTGCTCGACTCAACAACCCACGCAACGCTCTGTCCAGCTCTGCCGGAGCCGCCCACCAAGCGCGCACTTCAGCCACCAACGCGTCATCGAGCGGCGCCATGAAACAACGCCACCAGTCACGCACCGCTTCCAGACGCAGCGCGGTCTGATCCGTCTCAAGCGACAGTTCAAACGGACTGCCACTGTCAAAGGCGTGTTCAGCCAGCACGCGTCGGCACCATGCATGGATGGTCGAGACGGCCGCTTCGTCCATCCATTCGGCAGCCAGACGCAACCGCAAGGCGCAGCCGGAATGCTGTTCCACCGGCGTATCGGCAAGCAAATCGCACAGGAAAGGGTCGGTGACAGTGGCGCCGGAAAACGCTGCCGCGGCCTCGACCAAGCGACGGCGGATGCGCTCGCGTAATTCGCGCGTCGCTGCCTCCGTGAACGTCACAACCAGTATTTCCGGCGGATCAAGCGGACGCCGAAAGGCAGCCTCTCCGCCGTGGCCGAGTACCAAACGTATGTACAGCGCGGCAATCGTCCACGTTTTTCCGGTGCCGGCGGAGGCTTCGATCAAGCGACTGCCAAAGAGCGGGAAGGTAAGCGGCTGCAGCGGATGGCGCTCACTCATGCCTCCGCCTCCCCGCGTGCCAGCACTTCAAACATCGGCCCGAGCAATGTTTCGGCCCGAAGCTCAAAGCCATTGCTCAATAGCGCATCGAAATCCGGCCAAACGCGAGCGAGATGCAGATCGTAATCGCGCTCCCCGGGGTGGTATTCGTCCCCCTCAAACGCGGCGCGCGCTTTGTCCTCACGCTGTTCCGGGTTGGCCTTGAGCCAGGCGAACCCCGTTTTGGGCGCGAACGGCAAAGGGTGCCGCATGCCATCATTCCAGGCTGCGAGCAGGTCCGCCAAATAGCCTTGCGCCGTTTCCTCATCCAGCGGCGGCAACGTGATCGAACCTCGTGGCGCAAGCAGATAGGTGGTGGTCGGCACATCCAGTTGGGCGGCAAGATGCGGCGCCCAATGACGCCAGATGACGGAATACCTCGTCTCACGCTTGCCGCGTTTGTCGCGCCTTTCCAGATCACTGGCTTCGACGACAATGCGCGCTCGCTCGCCGGTGGCGTTGATGCGCAGGCCGGTGAGCACATCGACCAGCGCGCCGTTGCCGACATTCACATTCACGTCGTCGCAATCCCCCGGCCAGACTGCGAACAAGCGTTCACATTCGGCGAACAGGAATGTCATCTCCGCCTCCAGTTCATTTGCCTCGGCGCGACCGAAACCACCGGGCGCAAACTCGCCGCGCCGCGCCAGTCGATCGAGCACCTCCGCGCGCGCGGCCGCCACGTCTCCGCCGCACAGCAACGCACGCCACTGCGGCACGATCACGTCGGCGCCACGTTGCCAACTCTGCAACGCATTCGCCGCAAAGGGCTCGACATCCGCAGCATCCTCCTCGGCCACTTCCAGACGCACACCGAGGCGTTCTCGAAAGAACATTTCAACGGGTTTGCGCAGGAAAGCGCTTAATTCAGCGAGGGTCAAGGGCGTTTCGCGCACGAACGCGTCAAGCGGTGCGGGCGCGGCGGCAGGCAAGGCCGCGGCGCGCCATTCGCCGGCATAGGTGAACAATTCCGGCTCGGCAGAAGAAAAATAGCGCGAGCTGAACGGCTGCAGCGGATGTTCGACCGTAAGCCGCGCAAGCAGATCCGTGCCATCCGCCATCCGCCATCCGGCGGCAAGATGATCGCGCAATTGTCCGACCAATACCGACGCCGGCCGCTCTGCGTTGTCAGCAATACTGCGTCCGACCCATGACACGTACAAGGTGTCGCGCGCAGAGAGCAACGCCTCGAGGAAAAGGTACCGATCGTCTTCACGGCGCGATCGGTCGCCCGGACGCGCCTGCCCGGGACGACTCATCAGGTCGAAGTCGAACGGCGCACGCGTGCGCGGATACTCACCATCGTTCATGCCGAGCAGACAGATGTGGCGAAACGGAATCGCGCGCATCGGCATCAACGTGGCAAACGTCACCGCGCCCGCGAAAAACCGCTGACTCAGACCACTGGTGTCGAGCGCACTCGTCCAGTGTTCGGCCACCACGGCAAGCGGCAACTTTTCGTCGAAACCGGCCTCGGCACAGGCTGCACACCAGTCGGCCAGCGCGGTTTCCAGACGTTCCAGCATCAATGCGGCGTCGGCATCGTCGCCCACATCAAAGAAATCGGACAACAAGCGCGACAAACGCTCCGCCCAGCGTGTCGGCGTTGTGGGTTCGCGCAGGGCGTGCCAGCTTGCGTCCAGACGGGCGATCAATTGTGCGAGCGGGCCGAGCAACGCCGCGTCGAGCCCGCCAACCTCCCCGTGCGACTCGAGGCCATTCCAGGCCACATCAAAACCCGCGGCATACCCCAACAACATCCGGCGCAGACCAAACAGCCAAGTGTGTTGGGCCGCGTCATCGTCTGCCGGCAGACCGAAGTCGCTTCGATGCGCGGCATGCAGCCCCCAACGCACGTTTGCACCGCGAATCCAGCGCGCGAGTGTTGGCAGATCGCCCTCTTCCAAACCGAAGCGACGGCGCAACGCGGGCACCTCGAGCAGATCCAGCACCTCGCTCGCGGTGACGCGCGCATCGGGCAAACTCAGCAACAAATCCAGCCCCCGCACCAATGGAGCTTTCGCGCGCGCGCCCTGATCGGCAAGACAGAACGGGATATGACGCGGATCATCTTTATCGTGCAGGCCGAATACTGCGCGTATATGCGGCGCGTAGGCGTCAATATCCGGCACCATTACCATGATGTCGCGCGGGCGCAAGGCGGGGTCGGCATCCAAGGCGGCAAGCAGATGGTCATGCAGAATTTCGACTTCGCGCTGCGCACCGTGCGCAACGTGGAAAACGATGGAGCGATCATCCGGCGCGAGCGGGGGCCACAAGGCCTGCGTCTCGGCAAGCGGGCGCAGATCACGAATGTCATCCTGCAACTGTGCAAGCAATGTCCCGCCGTCGGCTGCTTCAAAGCAGTCGATACGCTGACCTGCGCCCGCCAGCAAATCCGCGTGGCGACTGCGCGCCGCGGCATCGTCGTACCCATCGAGCAAGGCAATGAAATCCCGCCCCTGCCGGCCCCAGGCCGCAAGCAGTGGGTGGGCATGCAGATGCAAGGCTTCATCCGCCGCTTCCTGTGGAAAACCGTCGCGCAAACGCTGACGGGGGATGCGATGACGGCGCAGCAATTCCCTGCCCTGCACAATATCGGCCCAATGATGCTCGCACGGATTGTGCACGCACATCAAAACCTGCGACCAGCGCGACAATGCCGCCAGCACTTCGAGCGACTGTTGCGGCAGGCTCGACAAGCCGAATACCAACAAACGTCTCGGCACGCCAGCCGGGCGCGTGCGGTCGGCGCGTCCGGCCGCTTCCATGAACGCTTCATGCACCACCGCGCGGCCGCCAGTTTCAGCCACGCCCGCGGCGAGCAGATCCGTGCGCAGAGCGCGCCACAACGCAGCCTGCCAACGCTGGTCGTCGGGCAACAGGGTAGCGCGACCACGCGGATCGCAAATCGTGTCTTCACCGGCCGCCCACGCAGCAAGCCAGTCGGCGCGATAGACTTGATATTGGTCGAACAGATCGGCCAAGCGTCGGGCAAGCTGAAAACGCTTGCGCGCATCGGTATCGTCCACCAAAAAGCGCGCCAGCGGCAGATAGGCGGGATCGGCCAGCAAGCCGGGGAGCAAACGCATCAATCGCCATACCAGGCGCGATTCGTCGAACGGTGAAATTTCCGGCACCGCGTCGCGCCCCAGTACTGCGCGGTACGCGCGCCACAGAAAACGCGACGGCAGATCGAAACGCATCGCCGCCGCGATGCCACAGCCACCTTCACGTTCATCCGCCAGCGCCAACCGCAACCATTGAGCAATACCATTGCTCTGCACCAACACCACCTCGTCTTCCAGGGGTGCAAGTGGCTGATGTCGCATCCACGCGACCAGTACATCCCGCAAGGCTTCGGCACGGTTGCCGTGCACGAGCATCAGACCAGGTGAAAGTTCGGAAGGCGTATCCATCCCCGAAGCATACCGGAGTCACCTCCGGAGACGACACGCGCCGAGGCCAGCGGCAGCCATTCCAGGGAGTGCTTCAGCCTGCCCAACCCGAGTGCGCGCATTCAGCGGGATCGTCCAGACAAGAGGCTGTTGACTTGAGTCAAGACAAGCACAAAATGTGCATACAACGTTTTCGGCCATCCCTTTCTTTTTCAAGGCCTCGCCATGTTTGCCGCTCACAGCTGTAATCATCGCAATCAAAACGCCCCTGCGCGGGTAGCGTTTCGCGCCGAAAACGCCAATATCAGTCCTCGGCGCCTCATTTTGCGCTACCAAACTGACCACACCGTCACCGGCCGCTCCGCTCTGTCGACCAACCAGGAAGACCGGGGCCGCAAAATGGACGATCCCCGGCATGTCAGACGCTGCGACCGGGGTCGAACGTATTTCCGGACGACCCGCTTGCCGGCGCGAGCGGCGCGTTCATCAACGGCATTCCGAACGCAGCAGGAAAAGTCTTTTCTCCCGCCTACGCTGCACCCTGAGTACCCACAAGGTGACCCCGTCATAGTCACGTAATCCACCAAAACAACAGTAGAGCTGCGCGCACGTTGCGCCTTGCACGCATTACCGACAATTGAAAACATCGTTCAAATGGCGAATGCATGATGAAAGATCAAGGTTCTGGAAATTGCCGCCCGATTTTCGCATCCCGACAAGCGAATCATTCGCTACGCCCAGCCACTCAAAAGGTGCCATCCGCAGATGATGCGCACTCACAAACTGTTGCACTGCCCATCCCGCCCCTCCCATCAGACAAAAATGATGCATCGCACAAACTATATTTCTATGAGCCCATAAGCCAAACTTTTACCCCGTCAATCGCAATGGATACCAAAAAAATCACTTGTGCCGCAAAAGGTCGTGCGGCGATCAACATTTGTGCGACGCACAAATTGGTGCCTAAAAAAGGCTTGACACGACATCAAACCCTTCTACACTTTCATACATTATCGAACTGATATGTCAGATTTTCTCACTCGCTCTGTTTCAGCATTTGAAGGAGGTTGGTATGAAGACTACGCGTCCAGTCGCAATGTCCACAGACGGCATGGTGGCTTCTCCGCATTATTTCGCTTCGCTCGCGGGGCTGCGCATCCTGCAAGACGGCGGCAGCGCCGTTGATGCGGCCATTGCCGTCAATGCCACGCTGGGGATTGTTTACCCACACATGACCGGCATGGGCGGCGACTCGTTCTGGCTCATTAATGACGCCAGCGAGAACAAGGTGCATGCGCTCAATGGTTCCGGTCGTGCAGTATCGGGCGCCACCCGGGAACGTTTTCATCGTTTGGGCCTGAAAGAAATCCCGCGTCGTGGCCCACATTCGGCGATTACCGCTCCGGGCGCAGTCGACGCGTGGTGCATGGCCCACGAGCGCTTCGGCAAGCTCTCGATGCGCCAGTGTCTGGAACAAGCCATCAGCTACGCCCGAAACGGCTATCCGGTTTCCGCCGGTCAGGCGCGCTTCACGCGCGAAACCGCCCAGGTTCTTGGCCGTTACGAAGCGACCCGGAAAGCTTTCATGCCAAATGATGAAGCGCCCAACGTCGGTCAGATCCTACGTTTCCCCGGCATGGCAAACACCATGGAAGCCATCGCCGAACACGGGCGAGAGGGTTTTTATGAAGGACCGGTGGCTGAAGAAATCCTGCGTTCGCTCTCTGAAGCAGGCAGCGAATGGACCAAGGAAGATCTGAGCGGGCACCGGGGCACGTGGAGCGAACCGATCTCCACCACCTATCGCGGGTACACCTGCTACCAGCATCCGCCCAACGGCCAGGGCTTTGCGCATCTGATGATGCTCAACATTGTCGAGAATTTTGATGTGGCCGCGCTGAAGAACGATCGCGCCGCCTATATCCATCTGATGGTCGAAGCCACCAAGCTCGCCTTCCGCGACCGCGACCGCTACCTGACCGACCCGGAATTCAACGACATTCCAATCGAGCGTCTGCTGTCGAAAGAATACGCAGCCGAGCTGGCAAAAGAAATTGACTTCGACAAAGCCATGTCGAACGAGCCGGAACCCATGGGCCAGGACACCACCTGCACCGTGGTGGTCGACCGCGACGGCAATGCCGCATCCGTCATTCAGAGCCTGTACCACGAATTCGGTTCTGGCTTTGTCGCTGGAGACACGGGCATCTTGTTGCAAAACCGCGGCTCCTTCTTCTCGCTCGATGAAAACCACGTCAACCGTCTGGAACCGGGCAAACGCTGCTTCCATACGCTGATGCCGGGCATGTTGTTCCGCAACGGCAAGCCGGCGCTGGTGTACGGCACGATGGGTGGCGAAGGCCAGCCGCAAACAAGTACCGCAGTGGTGACGCGTTACATCGATTTCAACCACGACGTGCAAACCGCAGTCGACAATCCGCGCTGGCTGTATGGCCGTACCTGGGGGGACGCTACCCAAGCGCTCCGTCTGGAAAACCGCTTTGACGAGGCGCTGTTTGCTTCGCTGCGGGCCCGCGGCCACCAGGTAGAGATCACCGAAGCATGGAGCGATTTCATGGGTCATGCGGCGGCAATTGAAATCAATCAGCGCACCGGCGTTCTGTCCGGCTCGGCAGATCCACGCGGTGAAGGTATCGCGGTAGGCTGGTAAACAGCTTGGATCCAGATCCATCCTGACTGGAGAACATCATGGAAACGCACGTTTCACTCACCAATTGGCTGGTTGCCTTCCTGCCATTGTTATTCCTGCTGGTGCTGATGCTTGCGCGCCAGTGGGGCGCGGCCGAGGCAGGTCCGGTATCGTGGATCGGCGCAGTGGTTGTGGCGTGGTTTTTCTTCGACACGCCCATCGACGTGATCGGTTACGAAAGCGTCAAAGGCACATGGAGCGCAGTCACTGTGCTGTATGTGGTGTGGGCCTCGATCCTGATTTACGAGGTCACGCACGAAGGGGGGGCTTTTGAGCCTTTGCGCGAGGGCATTACTCGCATCATGCCCGACCCGCTGTTGCAGGTTCTCGCCTTCGGCTGGGCGTTCGCCTCGTTCCTGCAAGGCGTAACCGGCTTCGGCGTGCCGATTGCGGTCTGCGCACCACTGCTGGTTGGTATCGGCGTCCGTCCGCTCTATGCGGTCATCATCCCGCTCATCGGCCACGCCTGGAACAACACCTTCGGTACCCTTGCCGTTGCCTGGCTGGGTCTCAAGCAGGTCACCGAAATGGACGCCACGTTGGCGATGCAGACTGCACTGTATGCTGCCATCTTCATCTGGGTGCTCAACCTGCTCGGCGGTTTCCTGGTGTGCTGGCTGTATGACCGTTGGCGCGGTATTCGTGACGGTCTGCCGGTGATTATCGTGATGTCTTTCCTGCAAGGCGGCCTGACCTTGGCCCTGTCGCAATGGAACGATACGCTCAATGGCTTCATCGCCTCCACAGTGGCCTTCATCGCACTGTTCGCGATCGCCCGGATGCCGCGTTATCGCAAGGCCAAGCCGGCTGACAGCCACATCTTTGTGGAATCGGTACGTGAAGGCCGTGGTGTCGACCCGGAAGCGGCTGCAAAACAGGACGCAGCCCTCAGTGGTGGTACCACAAGCGCCCCCACGATGTCGCTCAACCAGGCCTTCATCCCGTACTACGCGTTGCTCGTGGTTACCTTCGGGGTACTGTTGATCGCGCCAATCAAAAACGCGCTCGGCAGTTTCTCGTTCGGGGTGAGCTTCCCGGCAACGGTAACCGGGCTGGGTTTTGAACGCACCGCAACCACGCTGAGCATGGCACCCATGACGCACGCCGGCACGTTCCTGTTGGTGGCCGCGATCATTGGTTATCTGTTCTTTGCCGGCATGGGGCACATGCGAAAAGGCTCAATCGGTCGCATTCTGTTCCACACGGTTGATAAGGCCATCCCCTCGACAATTGCCGTCATTTCACTGATCGCAATGTCGAACATCATGGCCGGCTCCGGCTCCGTGCATGTGCTGGCTGAAGGGGTCGCTGCGGCCACCGGTAGCGGTTACGGCTTCCTCGCGCCATTGGTTGGCGGGCTGGGTTCGTTCATGACGACCTCCAACCTCGCTTCCAACCTGCTGTTTGGCACGTTCCAGCTCTCCACGGCCGAAGCAACTGGCTTGCTGAGCGCAGCCATTCTTGGTGCGCAAACTGCTGGGGCCGCGGCGGGTAACATGATCGCCCCGGGTAACGTGTTGCTGGGCACCACAACTGCCGGCATTCTGGGCCGCGAAGGCGAAGTGTTGAAGGTCACCATTCCGCTGTTCGTGATGGTGGCGCTGATCATCGGCGTCGTCGTACTGCTCGTAGCCTAAGGAGGAATCATGACTCGAGAAACCATCTGGCTGATCATTGCTGGCGTCGCGGCTCTGGTTGCCGTCCCGCTCCTCTACATAGGCCTGGGAGACAACAACACCGGCTTGATGACCATCGGCTTCGCGCTCTTTACCGCCGGCATGTTGATCGCGCCATTGATGCGATTGTTCCAGCGCAAGTAGCCGTACTTTCCGCAGACTCCATCGCGGATTCGTGACGGTCCAGCCCACCGGCAATGCCGGTGGGCTTTTATTTGTCTGTCACAATCTCAATGTGCGGCTGGACAAGCTGGCAGCCAGAGCGGGCACACCGCTGGGAGTCTCGACCTCCACCCAAGCACACGCCCCCCAGCTTCCCGCTATCCTTCACACTGACCGCATCCGCAGAAAACCCATGCCTGGCGTATTCACCCATCCCACCGCTGACGCCTTCGATCGCGTCCCGATCGCAGTGCTTGTGCTTGCCAATCTGGCGCCGCTTGCCGGGGTGCTGTTCTTTGGCTGGGACGCGCGCGCGTTGCTGTTGCTCTACTGGCTGGAAAACCTTGTCATCGGAGGCTGGACGCTGGTTCGGATGGTGCATTTGGGCGGGCCGCGCGGGCTGCCGATGGCAGCCTTTTTCTGTTTTCATTATTCGTTCTTCTGCGCCGGCCACGGCCTGTTCCTGCTCACGCTTACCGGCGCAGGTGACGAGAGTGCCCATTTCGACAACGATGCCGGATTCCCGCTGCTGGTGCCGTTTTACATGCTGCGCGGCGGGATCGAATACATCCGCCACACCACGCCCGAACTGCTCGGCGTGCCGCTGCTGGCCCTGATCGTGAGCCACGGAATTTCCACCGTATATCATCATTTTCACGGCAAGGAGGACCGCGGGCGCGCGCCCTCCGAACTGATGTTCGATCCGTACAAACGCATCTTCGCGCTGCACGTAACGATCATCCTCAGCGCCATCGTGCTGTTCAAGATCGGCGCCGATCAGGCTCTTCCGGCGCTGCTCCTGCTGATAACGATCAAGATCGTGCTCGACGTTCATCAACATCGGCGGGCGCATCGCACGCGCCGAACGCTGCGCGCAATGAAAAAAGCCCCTCATGACGCGCGCGAAAACGACGAAAACGCGCGCTGAATCGGGCTGACTACGACGGCTCCGACGTCAGCCGTAAGCTTGAATCAGACGTTCGCGCAGCACTGTGTTTTCATATTTTGAACATTACAGACAAGGCACCAAAGCGGTCATGCCCATCTTGTCCGTGAAATTCCCGTGAGCGCCACACATGGGTAAAGGACAAACGCACGTCTTTCCAATCCGCCACCAGACCGACCTGAACGTCCCCCACAAAAGGCCGTTTATCCACACTGCGGCTGTTACGGAAGGTGTTGCCGTCCAAAAAGATATTACGCGCCACCGCCCGCCCCTCAACCCCGGCAAAGGCATACCACCGGAAATCTTTGGTCGGTGCAAAATCGCTTGATCCCGGAATGCCCGGCTGGATACGCGGCGGACCGTAATCGTCCGGCAGGCTCGGACCAAAACGCAACATCAACCCCCCGCCCGCATGGGTAAACACGTTGCCCAGCGCGAGACCGGCGTGAGTCGACACATCCGCACGGTGGCCCAGCACATCGGCGCGCGCGAGACTGCGCCAGCTTCTTTGCCAGGTGGCGACCACCCCCAATTCGTTTTCAAGCTGAGTATCCCAACCCCGGGGCTGAGGCGAATCCACCACTCGATGAAAGAATTTCTGCGTATCCTCACCCACCGCCGCCGGTCCGACCACGCCCACGGCGAGGCCGAATTGATCCACCACGTGGCCCGATTCCACACCCAGACCAATCGACCCATACAGCCAGCCTGCATAAGGCCGTTCATCCTTGGACGGATTCTTCACTTCGATATCACTCGGCGTGAACAGGCTTTGACCGAAGGCATAGCCGTGGCGGATCGTTCCCCCGACCGGGAACCACGGCACCAGCTGTGCCGTTTTCAGCGCCCATTCCGGCACCACTCGCTGCGCATCCGGCACCCAGGCGAAACGCACACCGTTGGTGTAATGCCGATCCGAATCGAAAAACAGATCATTTTCCAGCACAAAACTGAACGTGCCACTGGGCTCGCTCGAATCCTCGGCAGCGTGCAAGGGCGACATGGCGAGAACGCAGCAAAGCGGGAGAAGCAGTCGATAAAGGATCATTCAATCGGGCAACCAGATATTTGAACCCTGATTGTAGCCACCCTTCATTGCCGTGCGCATTTCAAGCTGTAGCAAAGTGCTGAGCCGCGCCGGAGCCCATATCATGTGCGGATGTCTGCCACGAACACGCGCCGCTCCACCCTTACCCACCGCAACGTCCTCGCGATTGCGGTGCCGGTCATGCTTGCCAACGTTTCAACACCGCTGATCGGCATCGTCGACACTGCGGTGGTCGGGCAGATTCCGGATCCAGCGCACATCGGCGCGGTCGCCGTCTCCGCACTGGTATTCACTTTTGTTTTCTGGGCGTTCGGTTTTTTGCGCATGGGCACCACAGGCTTGACCGCACAGGCGCTGGGCGCCCATGACAACGATGAACTGCTGGCTTGCCTCGGTCGTGCATTGTTGATCGCCGGCGTAGTGGGCGCAGGACTGATCGTGCTGCAGTGGCCGATTCGTGAGCTTGCATTCGGACTGCTCGATGGCGGCGAACAGGTCGAAATGCTGGCGCGCCAATACTTCGACATCCGCATCTGGGCAGCGCCCGCCACGCTTGCCAACTATGCACTGCTCGGCTGGTTCATCGGACGTGGCCGCGCAGGCGCTGCGTTGGGCGTACAACTCATATTGAATCTGTCGAATGTCGCATTCGACATATTGTTCGTACTCGGTTTCGGCATGGGCGTAGCGGGGGTTGCCTTGGGTACGCTGCTCGCTGAGTGGATCGCCGCCGGAGCGGGCCTGACTTTGGCCTGGGTGCATGTACGCGGCGGAGAGGGGCGTTGGTCTCGCGCACGTCTGTTCGACACGCAACGGCTCCGACGCACGATCGCACTCAATCGCGACATCATGATCCGTTCGCTGGCGTTAATCTGCGTACTGCTGTGGTTCGTCGCGCAGGGGGCGCGTCAGGGCGAGGTCATACTCGCCGCCAACGCAGTGTTAATGCATTTCATATCCACTGCTTCCTACTTGCTTGATGGCCTCGCTTTCGCGGCGGAAGCGTTGGTTGGTCGTGCAGTGGGCGCCGCAAAACGCACCCTGTTCAACACCGCCGTACTCATCACCAGCGCGTGGGCAGTGCTGCTTGCCACCCTGCTGACCGCCCTATTTCTGCTCGTCGGGCCATTCGCAATCGATCTTCTGACCGTCGATCCAGCCACTCGAACCGCCGCGCGCGAATATCTGGTCTGGGCCGCTCTCGCTCCGCTACTCGGCGTATGGGCCTTTCAACTCGACGGGATTTTCATCGGCGCAACGCGTTCGGCCGAAATGCGCAACGCAATGCTGGCCTCGATTGCGATTTTCATCACTGCGTGGTGGCTACTGCGCGGCTGGGGCAACCACGGGCTGTGGGCCGCGCTGCATGTCAGCTACGTGGCGCGGGCTCTGACATTGGGCGGGTATTACCCGCGACTGGCGAGGTCCGTGGGAGTCTGAAGCACACAGCGCACCGCATCACCCACCCGGATGCGTCCTGAATGCAGCACGCGCGCGGTCACGCCTCCGTGACCGCGCATCGCATTGAAGCCGCCCGGGCCAAGGGTCTCCTCCATGCGCGAGCAGGGGTCACAGGTTCCCGTGATTTCAAACACGGCCGTGCCAACCTGCAGAATCAGCGGCCGGTCCTTGAACAGGCTGCGGGCAGCAAGCAAATTGAGCCCGGAGACAACAAGGTTGCGTCGCAGATCACACGGATCCACCACAGCACGACCGGCCAGAGCTGCGATCACGGGAAGATGCTCAGCCTGGATCAGTGTGACCTGGCGTCTGCTTCCTCCTGGCCGGCGGGATGGGGCAAAAGACGCACGATCCCCATCAAGCCCGCGTTCAGCAATCGCTTCCGATTCACTGACAGACTCCGCCGTTTGCCGGCGTGCCGGGCGCACACAGATTGCTTCGATTCGCCCCGGCTGCGGGAAGCGCGCAGACAGGCTGCGCAGCGACGGATCATCGTACTCGAGGTCTTCACCGGTCATTGAGATCCGCCTCTTCGCCCCTGTCCTCTTCCGTCTGCCGGGCCTCTTTGCGCTGCACGAACCAACGCCACACGCTGATGCCGGCAAAAATCACCGTAAACACCCATGCCACCACTTCAATGGTGCGCGACAGCGGGGCCAACTCGGGATTGTTCGCCAACAGCATGGGCACGGCCAGCACGCCAATCAACAGCCCGCAAAGGGCCAGTTTGAATGAAAAACTCCAGTCGGAACGCAGGGCAATCTGATGGAGGCGTTCATTGCGTTTGAAGCGGGATCGATAAGTCATAGGGGGAATGGTACTTTAGCCACGTTTCTACGCCCACCGGAGATATTTCATGTACATGCGGACGATCCTGGCCAGCCTGGTCCTATTGGTCACACAAACGGTCAGCGCCGAAGACCTTGCTGGTCGCTATGTCGGCATCCTGCCCTGCGCGGACTGCCCCGCAATCGAGTTGCGAATCGATCTGAACGCGGATGGGCGCTTCATCGAACGCATGGTGTATCGCGAACGCGACAGCCAATTTCTCTCCTCTGGACGCTGGTCCCGAATGGGCGAAAAGCTGATGCTGAACGCCTGCAACGGAGAAAACGACCGCCAACTCGGTATCGGCGAGACAGACCGTCTGACTCTGCTTGACCAGGAGGGAAACCCCATCAAATCCCCCTTCAACTTCACCCTGTATCGCTCAACCTTGCTCGCCCCGCTGAAACTCAGCGAAGACCTGGAATCGTGCGATCAGGCCGCCACGCCGAAACTGACTGGAACCCTCTGGCACCCCGTCGAGCTTGGCGGACAACGCATCACGCAGCCCACCGCCCCGCACGCCGCGTACTTGCAATTCACGGATGATTCGGAAACCCGCGTCACCGGCTCCACCGGCTGCAACCGACTGATGGGCGGTTATGTTCAGGAGGCGAACAAACTACATTTCACCGCCCTCGCCACCACCCGCATGGCCTGTCCAGACATGACCCAGGAACAGGTCTTCATCGATGCGCTGAACAACACCACCGGCTGGCAGATCGAAAACGATGAATTGGTATTGAACGGAGAGCACGACCACGTATTGGCCCGTTTCAGACGCAGCAGCGAATAGAGCAATACGCCTCTCAAGGCGGAGCCCTGCCCAGCCGCGCGGCAGAAGACTGGAGGCCATCAGATACGCATCCATTTCACGAGCGGCTTGGCGACCTTCACGCAACGCGGGCCATCGCCCGCGTTCCAAAAACTCCCCACATCGTGGGCGGTCCGCCGATCAACGCGGCAAGAGGCTGGAGCCCATTAAATACGCATCCACTTCACGAGCGGCTTGACGGCCTTCGCGCAACGCGGGCCATCGCCCGCGTTCCAACACTCCCCACATCGTGGGCGGTCCGCCGATCAACGCCGCAGAAGACTGGAGCCCATCAGATACGCATCCACTTCGCGTGCGGCTTGACGGCCCTCGCGCAACGCGGGCCATCGCCCGCGTTCCAAACACTCCCCACATCGTGGGCGGTCCGCCGATCAACGCGGCAGAAGACTAGAGCCCATTAAATACGCGTCCATTTCACGAGCGGCTTGGCGACCTTCGCGGACCGCCCATACCACCAGACTCTGGCCACGCCGCATGTCTCCGGCAACAAACACCTTGTCGACGCCGGTCCTGTAGCAGCCCTCACCGTCTGTACTGGCCAAGGCGTTCCCGCGCGAATCCTTTTCAATACCAAAGGCTTCGAGCAGGCTGGCAACCGGATGGATAAAGCCCATTGCGAACAACACCAGATCCGCCTGGATCTCGAATTCCGAGCCCGGCACCTCCACCATCTTGCCGTCCTGCCAGTCGAGCCGAACCGCCTGGAGCGCAGTTACCGTGCCGTTCTTGCCGACAAACGCCTTGGTCGCCACCGCGAAGTCACGCTCGCAGCCTTCCTCATGCGAGGAAGATGTCCTCAGCTTGACCGGCCAATACGGCCAGGTGAGCAGCGTATCGGCCTCTTCCGGCGGCATCGGCAGCAATTCAAACTGGGTGACCGACGCGGCGCCATGACGGTTGGCGGTGCCCACACAGTCAGAGCCTGTATCCCCGCCACCGATGACGACCACGTGCTTGCCACGAGCCGAGATCGGATTCTGCGCGCCGCCTGCGACTTCCTTGTTTTGCGGAACGAGAAAGTCCATCGCGAAATGAATGCCGTCGAGCTCACGCCCTGGCACCGGCAGATCACGCGGCACTTCCGAGCCCGCCGCGAGGAGTACGGCGTCAAACTGCCGGGTAAGTTCGTCTGCCGCAATCACCTCCCGCGCGTCATTGGTGATGCCGGCCGGGACGTGCTCCGTTCCGATCGCAACGCCGCTGCGAAAATGCACGCCTTCGGCCGTCATCTGCTCCATGCGGCGATCGATGAGTCCTTTCTCCATCTTGAAGTCGGGAATTCCGTAGCGCAGCAGGCCGCCAATGGCGTCGTTCTTTTCGAATACGGTGACATCGTGCCCCGCTCGCGCAAGCTGTTGTGCAGCGGCCAGACCGGCCGGGCCGGAGCCCACGACGGCAATCCGTTTGCCGGTTTTCTCGCGTGGCGGCTGCGGCTTGACCCAGCCTTCTTCCCACGCCTTGTCGATGATCGCGCGCTCGATGGACTTAATGCCCACCGCATCGTCATTGATGTTCAACGTGCACGCCTCTTCACACGGCGCGGGACAGATGCGCCCCGTAAACTCGGGAAAATTGTTGGTGGAGTGCAGCGTTTCAATGGCGTCTTCCCATTGCTGGCGGAACACCAAATCGTTGAAATCCGGAATGATGTTATTGACCGGACAGCCGCTGCTGCAAAACGGAATGCCGCAATCCATGCAGCGCGCACCCTGCACCCCAGCTTGTTCGTCTTCCAGCCGAACAACGAACTCGCGGTATTTTTTCACGCGCTTCGCAATGGGTTCATAGACCTCGGAAAGGCGCTGATACTCAAGAAATCCAGTTGGCTTGCCCATGTTTATGCAGCCTCCAGTTGGTTCTGACGCTTTTCGGCGAGCTCTTCAAGCGCAAGGCGATATTCGTTCGGTATTATTTTGACGAAAAGGTCGCGACACACCGCCCAATTCTCGAGAATTTCCTGCGCACGCGGACTGTGGGTGAAACGCAAGTGGCGTTCGATCAGGCCTTTGAGAATGGATTCGTCCGCCATCTCGAGATGGTCGATGACAACGCGGCCTTCCAATTCAAGCTCATCATCGCAACTGGAAATTTCGCGCGCTTCAAGCACTTCTCCCACCCGCTCAAGGGTGACCTGCGCCTGGTTGCAACGCGTGCTGAAATCACCCGCCTCGTCGAACACGTACACCACGCCGCCCGACATGCCGGCAGCAAAGTTGCGACCGGTCTGGCCCAATACAACGACCGTGCCGCCGGTCATGTATTCGCAACCATGGTCGCCCACCCCCTCAATCACCGCCGTTGCACCTGAGTTGCGCACCGCGAAACGCTCGCCGCCCACGCCTGAAAAGTACGCTTCGCCCTCGATCGCACCGTACAGCACAGTGTTTCCGACAATGATGTTTTTGGTCGTCGCACCACGGAATTCCTGTGGCGGGCGCACGATCAGGCGACCGCCTGACAAGCCTTTGCCGACGTAATCGTTGCCCTCACCCAGCAACTCCAGCGTCACGCCTTTTGCGAGAAAGGCACCAAAACTCTGTCCGGCGGTGCCGGTCAGGCGAACGTGAATGGTGTTGTCGGGCAGACCTTCATGAGCATATTTTTCGGCCACCCGACCGGAGAGCATCGCGCCAACCGTTCGATTGGTGTTCTTGACCGGCAACTCGATGCGCACCTTCTCGCCTCTGTCCAAGGCCGGCCGGGCGCGCTCAATGAGCTGCTGGTCGAGCGCTTTTTCAAGGCAATGCTCTTGATTCTGCACGTGGTGACGCGCCACGCTGTCCGCGACCTGCGGAACATGGAAAATGCGAGAGTAATCCAGCCCTCGTGCCTTCCAGTGCTCAATGCCTGGCTGCATTTCGAGCAGGTCGGCACGACCGATCAGATCGTCAAATTTTCGAATGCCGAGCTCCGCCATGAGTTCCCGCACTTCCTCGGCCACCTGGAAGAAATAATTCACCACGTGTTCGGGCTGTCCGGTAAATCTTTTGCGCAGCACCGGGTCTTGCGTTGCAACCCCGACGGGGCAGGTGTTGAGATGGCATTTGCGCATCATGATGCAGCCCTCAACGACCAACGGCGCCGTTGCGAAACCGAATTCGTCAGCCCCCAGCAGCGCGCCGATGACGACATCACGGCCGGTCTTCATCTGACCATCGACCTGCACACGAATGCGACCGCGCAAATCATTCAGCACCAGGGTTTGCTGCGTTTCGGCAAGCCCCAGCTCCCACGGCGAACCGGCATGCTTGATCGACGACAGCGGTGAAGCACCGGTGCCCCCATCATGACCGGCAATCACGAGGTGGTCGGATTTGGCCTTGGATACGCCTGCGGCAACCGTCCCGACACCAATCTCGGACACCAGCTTGGTCGACACCGCGGCCGTCGGATTGGCGTTTTTGAGGTCATGGATGAGCTGCGCCAGATCCTCGATTGAATAGATATCGTGATGCGGCGGCGGCGAAATCAGGCCGACCCCCGGCACCGAATGACGTAGATAGCCAATGTATTCGGATACCTTGTGGCCGGGCAGCTGCCCGCCTTCGCCCGGTTTCGCACCTTGCGCCATCTTGATCTGGAGCTGGTCGGCATTGACGAGATATTCGGTCTTGACGCCAAAACGGCCCGAAGCCACCTGCTTGATTGCCGAGCGCAGGCTGTCGCCGGGGCGCAGATCGATTTCGGCCTCGACGCGATCCTTGCCGAGAAACTCGGACAGGCGCATCGCTTTCTCGACGGGCTTGAAGCGCAAGGAATCCTCACCGCCTTCGCCCGAGTTGGACTTCCCTCCGATACGGTTCATCGCCACCGCCAGCGTGACGTGCGCCTCGGTGGAAATCGCGCCAAGTGACATTGCGCCGGTTGCAAAACGCTTGACGATTTCCTTCGCCGGCTCAACCTCATCAAGCGGGATCGGCTCAGCGACACGCTTGAATTCAAACAGACCGCGCAGCGTCATGTGACGGCGTGTCTGGTCATTGATGATTGCGGCGTATTCTTTGTACGTGGCGTAATTCCCGCTCCGGCTTGCGTGCTGAAGCTTGGCAATCGCATCCGGCGTCCACATATGCGCTTCACCGCGCTCGCGCCAGGCGTATTCGCCGCCCGCGTCAAGCATCGACGCCAACACCGGATCCTGGCCGTACGCCTTGTGATGCTGACGGATGGCTTCTTCCATGATTTCCAGCAAACCGATGCCTTCAACCTGGCTGGTCGTACCGGTAAAGTACTCGTCGACGAAGGATTGCTGCAGGCCGACGGCTTCGAAAATCTGCGCGCCGGTATACGACATGTAGGTCGAGATCCCCATTTTGGACATGACCTTCATCAAGCCTTTGCCGATCGCCTTTACGAAATGGGCAATCGCCTGTGCGCCGCGCTCCCCCTCACCGAAAAGCTGCTGCAGCGTCTCGAGCGCAAGATAGGGATGGATCGCCTCGGCACCATAACCGGCAAGCGTCGCAACGTGATGCACTTCACGTACTGTGCCGGTCTCGACAATGAGACCCGTACGGGTACGTAAGCCTTTTTTGACAAGGTGTTGATGGATGGCCGACAGCGCGAGCAACGCCGGAATCGCGACGTCGTGCTGACTCACTCGCCGGTCCGAAACGATCAGGATGTTGTAGCCCTTGAGCACCGCATCCTCAGCCTCGTAGCACAGCGAAGCGAGACGCGCTTCAACACTTCTGGCACCCCACGCGACGGGGTAACAGATGTCGAGCTCAAACGAACGAAACTTCTTCTGTGTGTAGTGCGAGATGTTGCGAATCTTCGCCATCGCCTCAAAATTGAGCACTGGCTGGCTCATCTCGAGCCGGAACGGCGGATTGATCTCGTTGATTTCAAGCAGATTCGGTTTCGGCCCGATGAACGAAACGAGCGACATCACGAGCTGCTCGCGGATTGGGTCGATCGGCGGATTCGTCACCTGCGCGAAGAGCTGACGAAAATAATTGTAAAGGGGCTTCTCGCGCGACGACAGCACCGCCAGTGGAACGTCGTTGCCCATTGAGCCGCTGGCCTCTTCGCCCATCTCCCCCATCGGCTCAAGAATGAATTTGATGTCTTCCTGGCTGTAGCCGAACGCCTGCTGCCGATCGAGCAGATCCTCGCCCACACCGCCGCCCACTTGCACGTTTTCCGGCAATGCGACTTCATCAAGCTTGACGCTGATGCGCTTGAGCCAGTCACCGTACGGCTTGGCCATGGCGAGTGATTTTTTCAGTTCATCGTCATCAATGATGCGACCTTGCTCCAGATCAATCAGAAGCATCCGGCCGGGCTGGAGGCGCCATTTCTTGACGATCCGCTCTTCAGCAATGGGCAGCACACCGGATTCGGAAGCCATCACGACGAGATCATCATCGGTCACGAGGTAACGCGCTGGGCGCAGGCCATTGCGGTCGAGCGTAGCGCCAATCTGACGACCATCGGTAAAGGCCACTGCGGCCGGCCCGTCCCACGGTTCCATCATCGCGGCGTGATATTCATAAAAGCTGCGACGTTTCTCGTCCATCTGGGTGTGGGCTTCCCACGCCTCAGGGATCATCATCATCATGGCATGAGCAAGCGAATAGCCGCTCATGACCAGCAATTCAAGTGCGTTGTCGAACGCAGCCGAGTCAGACTGACCGGCGTAGATCAGCGGCCAAACCTTTTCGAGGTCCTCGCCCAGCAGCGAAGATGAGACGCCTTTTTCACGCGCGCGCATCCAATTGTAATTGCCGCGCAAGGTGTTGATCTCGCCGTTGTGCGCGATGTACCGGAACGGATGAGCAAGGCTCCACTGCGGAAAAGTATTGGTCGAAAAACGTTGATGTACGAGCGCCAGGGCCGAACTGCAGCGCTCATCGACGAGGTCAAAATAATATTCACCCACCTGGTGGGCAAGCAGCAGGCCCTTGTAATTAACCGTCTGCGCCGATATCGACGCGAAGTAGAACTCCTTGCCGTATTCGAGATTCAGTTCGCGGATGGCATTGGCGGCACGACGGCGAACGATATACAGACGACGTTCGAGCGCCTCCGGCACCATCACGTCATTGCCTCGACCCACAAAGACCTGGCGAATCACCGGCTCCTCGGCGCGCACCACCGGAGACATCGGCATCTCACGGTTGACCGGCACTTCGCGCCAACCCAGCACTTCCTGACCTTCAGCCTCAATGGCGCGCTCAATCTCGCCCTCACAGGCCAAGCGCGCGGCCGTTTCCTGCGGCAGAAAAACCATGCCGACGCCGTATTCGCCCTTGGGCGGCAAGCAGACGCCCTGCCTGGCCATTTCTTCACGGTAGAGCTGATCCGGAATCTGAATCAGAATGCCGGCGCCATCACCCTGCAACGGATCTGCACCCACCGCACCGCGGTGATCAATATTCTTGAGAATCTGCAGACCCTGCAAGACGATCTCGTGACTCTTCTTGCCCTTGATATGGGCTACGAAACCGACGCCGCAGGCATCATGTTCATTTACAGGGTCATACAAACCCTGTTTTCGGGGGGCTTCCATTACGCGAATCCTCTTGTTGGGCTGAACTGAGAGGCCGGCATACAACCGGGGTAACAGCCAGCGGGTTTCGCCACACTCGCCACCTCACGAGCAAAAACCGGACACAAAAATGGCCTGTATCCCGCATCTGAACGACTCAGAGCGCTGACACAGGCCAAGACGGTTTTTTTAGCGGGGTTGGAAATTTACCTTCATTTCACCCATGACGCAAGAAGTTTTTGTCATGCGAAGATCAGGTTCAGCGCGCGCGCTCCGCATGCATCAATGAATTTCTCCCACCGCAAAGAGGCGACGATGCTCGCGCATCGCGTAACGATCCGTCATGCCGGCAATGTAATCGGCGATCGCGCGCGGACGACTGTCACGCGCACGCACCTGGTATTGGGGAGGGAGCAAACGCGGATCGTCCATGAAGGCGGCAAAGAGGTCATCAATGATGCGGCGCGCCTTCCCCGTCATGCGTAAAACCTGATAATGCGAGTAGAGATTTTCGCGCAAAAAGCGTTTCAGTTTCTGCAACTCACCGGCCATGATCTCCGAATGTGCGACCAGACGGCCGGCACGCCGGACATCCTCCAGGCTTTCCACACCGGCCTTCTCGACGTTGCTACGCGTCGCGCCAATCAGATCCACCACCGTGTCGTTGATCATGCGGCGAATGGTTTCATGAATCAAACGTCGCCCGGTCAGCCCCGGCCATGCCCGTTCAACCGCATGACGACGCTCCGCAAAAAGCGGGATGTCGTTGAGCTGATCCAACGTGATCAGACCGGAGCGCAAGCCGTCGTCCACGTCATGATTGTTGTAGGCAATTTCGTCGGCCAGATTGGCAAGCTGCGCCTCCAGCGACGGTTGAGTGCCTTCCAGAAAACGTCGGCCCACTTCGCCCAAACGCTCGGCATTGGCGCGTGAGCAGTGTTTCAGAATGCCCTCACGGGTCTCGAACATCAGGTTCAATCCCTGGAAGGCCGCATAGCGCTCTTCCAGTTCATCCACAATGCGCAACGACTGAAGGTTGTGTTCGAAACCGCCGTGTTCCTTCATGCAGGCATTGAGCGTGTCCTGCCCGGCATGACCAAACGGCGTGTGGCCAAGATCGTGCGCCAGGGCGATCGCCTCGGCGAGATCTTCATTGAGCCCCAGCGCACGCGCGATGCTGCGCGTGATCTGCGCAACTTCAAGAGTGTGCGTGAGACGCGTGCGAAAAAGATCACCTTCGTGGTTCAGGAAAACCTGGGTCTTGTATTCAAGACGGCGGAAGGCGGTGGAATGAATGATGCGATCACGGTCGCGCTGAAACTGGCCGCGTTCGATAGGTGCCGATTCGGCGTGGTGCCGACCGGCAGAATTTTTTTCGGAAACGGCCCACGGCGCCAATTCCCTCATGCGCAGCACTCCGTGATCGAGGCGGCGATATCCGTGGTGGAGGCCTCCCCGCAGATGACTGCGCGTCCGACCGCTTCGAGCAAGATCAGATGCAATCGGCCGGCTTCGACCTTCTTGTCGCTCGCCATCAGGTCAAGGTAACGCTCGACCGCCAGCTCCGGCCCGCGAACCGGCAGCTGCGCACGTTCGAACAGCGCGGCGATACGCGGCGCCTCCGCCGCCGGCAACATCCCCATGCGCACGGACAAATTCACCGCCATCATGGTGCCGGCCGCAACGCCTTCGCCGTGCAACCATTCGCCATAGCCCATGCCAGCCTCGATCGCATGACCGAAGGTATGCCCGAGATTGAGGATCGCACGCACGCCCTGCTCGGTTTCATCTGCCGCCACAATCTCCGCCTTGTTCGCGCAGGATCGTTCGATCGCCCAGGCCAACGCCTCCGGTTCGCGCTCCATGAGCTTTTCCATGTTTTCTTCCAGCCACGAAAACAACTCTGCATCACGGATCAGGCCGTATTTGATGACCTCCGCAAGTCCCGCAGACAACTCGCGCGTCGGCAGGGTGTCAAGCGTATCTAGATCCACCAGCACGAGGCGCGGCTGGTAGAACGCGCCGATCATGTTTTTTCCCAACGGATGGTTGATCGCGGTTTTACCGCCCACCGACGAGTCGACCTGCGCAAGCAGGGTGGTCGGGATCTGGATGAACGGGATGCCGCGCTGATAGCTCGCTGCGGCAAATCCGCCCATGTCTCCGATCACGCCGCCGCCCAGTGCGATCAGCGTCGTCGAACGTTCACAGCGCGTTTGCAGCAACGCATCGAACACCTGGTTGAGCGTTTGCCAATTCTTGTGCTTCTCGCCATCGGGCAGGACGACACTATCGACGTGCACCCCGGCTGCTTCGAGCGCGTCGCGCAACGATTGAAGATAGAGCGGCGCCACCACATCGTTGGTGACGATGAAGACGCGCGGCGTTTTGAGATACGGCTGGATCAGCGAAACATCGGTCAGCAGACCACGGCCGATATGGATTGGATACGCCCGGTCACCCAGGGCCACATTCAGAGTGCGCATGTCGATTTTGTTTGAATTTCTCGATCGCCGCCTCGACCTGTCGCACCATACTCGACAGGCTTCCGCGATTACCTTCTACAACGATGTCAGCGACCTCACGGTAAAGAGGGTCACGTTCCTGATGAAGGCTTACGATGCGTTGGCGTGGATTCGGTACTTGCAGCAACGGTCTGCTGCGATCGTGACGGGTCCGCTCCCACAGCACACGCGGCGGCACGTTGAGGTATACGACGATACCACGGCTCCGTAACAGGCGGCGGTTTTCAGCGCTCAGCACCACACCGCCGCCGGTCCCCAGCACGATACCGGGACGGGCCAGCAAGGTTTCAAGCAACAACGTTTCACGCCGACGGAAACCTTCTTCACCCTCGATTTCAAAAATCGTGGCGATACGCACGCCGGTGCGGGCTTCAAGCTCATGATCGCAATCAATGAACTCAAGACCGTAACGCCGGGCGTATTCACGCCCGACCGTGCTTTTACCTGCTCCCATCATCCCCACCAGGACGATGGGCCTTTCATTTTGTTCAGCCACCGTGACACCGATCCGTGCAATCCGGGAAAGGTGTTTTATACCGCATCAACGCAGGGTCAGTGAATCCGCAACGATACGCGGCGTGATGAACACCAGCAGTTCTCGCTTACCCGTCTCGCGCGTGGTCGCGCGGAACAGCGCACCGAGGAACGGAATTTCACCCAGCAACGGCACCCGGTTGACGTTGGTGGTGTCCGACTCTTCATAGATGCCGCCGATCACCACGGTACCGCCATTATCGACCAGCACTTCCGTTTCCACGTTCTTGGTGAGGATAGGCGGCACACCGGCCACTTCACGGCTGAAATCCGGACGATCCTTATTGACCGCCACTTTCAATTGCACGCGCCCGTCCGGCGTAATCTGCGGACGCACTTTCAGGCTCAAGACCGCCTTTTTGAACGACACGTTGGTGGCACCCGAGCTGGTCGCCTCCTGGTACGGCACTTCGTCCCCTTCCTCAATCGTCGCTTCCATCTGGTTCGCGGTCATCACCCGCGGGCTGGAAACGATACGGCCCCGACCGTCGGATTCGAGCGCATTCAATTCAAGGTTGAGAAAGCGCGTCAGGCTGCTGTTGAACAGCGTCATGTTGAGCACCCCGAAACCGGCCGGCTGAAAACCGTCGCCGCTGATGGCCTCTTCACCGCCGCTGATGCTGCCATCCGGATTGAAAGTACCCAGTCCGAAGCGCCCGCCATTCCCGATATGGCGCGCTTTAGTGTCTCCGTAACCAAGCCGTACGCCGACATCGCGCGCGAAATTCTTGTTCGCCTCCACAATACGCGCCTCGATCAACACCTGACGCGGTGCAACGTCGATTTCCTGAACCAGATGCCGCACGGCATCGAGACGGTGTCCGACGTCAGTCACGAAAACCTTGTTGCTGCGTTCATCGACGACCACGCTGCCGCGCTTGGAGAGCACAGTCTGATCCTTGTTCTTGAGGAAACCGTGAATATCCTTGGCGCTGTGATAATTGATCTGGAAACTTTCCGTGATCAACGGCTCCAGATCGCCCCGTTGCGAAAGGGTTTCAAGCTGTTGTCGTTCGCGCGCAGCAACCTCACCGCTGGGCGCGATCCAGATCACATTGCCGGTACGGCGCTTGTCCAATCCCTTGGCCTGCAAAATGATGTCCAACGCCTGATCCCACGGCACATCATTGAGTCGCAACGTCAGGTTGCCCGTCACCGAGTCGCTGGTAACGATGTTGAAATCAGTGAAATCGGCAATGACCTGCAACACCGACCGGATATCGACATTCTGGAAATTCAGCGACAGCTTTTCTCCACCGTAGGCTTCACGCCCCCCGCGCTGGACAAGTTTGTTGGGATCCTCTTCGACGCGCCGCACCTCAAGCACAAACTGGGAATCCGTCTGATAGGCGCTGTGCTCCCACAAACCGTTCGGACTCACCTTGAGACGAGAGTTGACGCCTTGCGGCTGCGCTTCCATGTGCGAGATGGGCGTACCGAAATCGGTGACGTCATAACGGCGCTGCAAATGCGCCGGCAACGAGACCCCGGTGAAATCAACCACCAGCCCCGACCCCTGTTGATGCACGTTAATGACCGTATCCGGGTGAGAAAGCTGCACGATCACCCGGCCTTCTCCCTCTTCGCCGCGGCGGAAAATCATGTCCCGGATACTGTGCGCGTGATCCACAACCGGCTGCGCGGAATAGTTTGCCAGCGCCTGATTCGCCTGCGTAGCTGGACTACCGCCCGCCTGCGGACGTGCCGCCGGCGACAGGGCGATAATGAACGCACTGCCTTCAATTCTGGATTCGTACGCCGGGAGACGGTCCAGATTGAGCACCAAACGGGTACGCCCATTGGCTTCGACGATGCTCAAGCTGCGCAAGTCACCCCGGTTGATCGTTTCCTGGACACGGCCCAGCGCATTGATGGTGTTCGGAAAGTCGAACGCGATGCGCGCCGGGGTCGCGACGCTGAAATGTCCAGGCTCTGCCGCCAACGGACGCGCAAACTCCAAACGCAAACTGAGCGCGCCTCCCCGTTCGACGATGCGATAGTCACGCATCTGGTTTTCAGCCGGTGCGGCCAATTCTCCACCCTGCTCCACCGCATACGTTTGCTGTGGAACAGCCAACAGGGTCAGCGCGCTGACGACGGTGCACAGCACCATCGTGGTTTGACGTTTCATCCGATTCACTCCTAGTGCTCCTGCAACAGCAGCCGACTGACGCGCTCGGCCCAGTCTCCGTTGATATCCTGTACAACTTCGGTCAGCACAATCTCTGTTTCGCGGACGTCAGTCACCAAACCGTGCTCCTGACCCAGGTAATTCCCCACGGCAATCTGATGCAGGCGACCGTCGACGCTAACCAGCGCATGCGCGCGCGCGCCCTGCATCAAGGTGCCGACCATTGTCAGAGATTCGAGTGGATAGGCTTCCAGCGGCTCGCGGGGACGATTCATGTCGGGACCTTCGCCGCCAGCCATTTTTTGTTCCGGCTGAATACGGGCGACGTGGAAGGGATCCATTTCGCCCCCCTGTTCGTACTGCACAGTCGGGAATATCTGCATCTCAGGCAGCGGTTCGAGCTTGACGCCAACCAGACCTTTGGCCTCGTGCTTCATCCACGCTCTCAGGTCGTCGCCCTCCTGCGCACAGGCAGTAAGCAAGGCGCACCCGAGCACGACTGCAATACGCTTCATACTCATCCTCAACGCCTCTTTCTCGCCGCCTGATCGGCCCTGCGTTTGGCCGCCAACTCCTCTTCGTCGAGGTAGCGATATGTCGTCGCGCGCGCCTTGAGACGCAGGTTTTCCTCGCCCAACCGGTCAATTTCGATGTTGCTGAGCGTCACGATGCGCGGCATGCGCGCCGCATCGGCAACGAATTCGCCGATATCGTGATAGGCACCCACAATGCTGATCTGGATCGGCAATTCGGCGTAGAACTCCCGGATGCTTTCGTTGCCGGGCTTGAAGAGCTCGAACAGCAGGCCACGTCCCAGGCCCGCCTGGTTGATGTCCGCCAGCAGCTGATCCATTTCAGCTTTGTTGGGCAATTGTTTGAGCAACGCTCCGAACTGCCGCTCGGCTTCCTCGTACTGACGCTCATAGGCCTTGAGGTTGACGGTTTGGCGCTTTTTGTTCATCCAGTCCGCACGCAGCTTGACCTCTTCCGCCTGACGACGCTCGAGCGTGTCGACCTGGTCGCGCCAATCGAAATACCAGACCGCAGCCACCGTTACGACAAGCAGGGCAACAAACACCGCAACGCGCGGCGCCAAAGGCCATACACCGGGGTCGTTGGGCTCAAGCCCACGAAAGTCGTCCGCCAGCTCCTGCAGATCGACGCGCTTGCGTTTGCTTTTTGTCGCCATGATCAACGGGCTCCCTTGGCGACGAGTTGCGCTTCGTCATCATCGTGTTGCGGCCGCACCAGCCCGACATTAAGGGTGAACGCGCTCAGACGACGTTTATCTTCAGACACCGATTTGATTTCAATCAGCCGTGGATCGGCCATCGTCGAGCCCTCTTCAAAACTGCGCATCAAATGCGATACGCGCGCGTTCGATTGAGCGCGACCGGTCAGGACGATGCGCGTGCCCTGCTGACGCAGCGTATGCAGCTGAATGCCTTCAGGCATTTGCGCGATGAGGCCATTGAACAGGTACACCGGCTGCGCCCGATCACGTTGCAGCGTCTCGATGACCTCTTTCCGTGCGATCAGCGCGTCGATTTTTGCGCGCAGATCCTGAATTTCAGTGAGCTGCTTGTCGAGCGCCTTGATTTCGGTTTGTAACAGCTTGTTGCGTGACGTTTGGTGATCAATGCGGCCCTGCATCACGAGATGGCCTGCCAGACCGATGGTCGCTCCCAGCGCAACCATCAAGCCTGCCGTCACGTAAAATTGCTTGCGCCGCTCGCGTCGCTTGGTCTCCCGATGGGGGAGTAGATTAATGCGAATCACGCATCGAACCTCCTCATGGCCAGCCCGCACGCAACCATCAACGCCGGAGCATCGACTGCGAGATGTGGCTTGCGCACCCGCGAAGACAGCGTCATCCCGACGAACGGGTTCGCCACGCTGACAGAAAACTGGGTACGCGTCGCAACGTATTCCGCAAGATCAGGCATCACCGCACACCCGCCGGCGAGCACGATATGATCCACCTGGTCGTACGGCGTTGAGGTGAAAAAAAACTGCAATGCACGCGACACTTCAAGCGCCACGGTTTCCAAGAAAGGTCGACGCAAATCCTGGTCGTATTCGGCCGGCAGTTCACCGGACCGCTTGGCGGCTTCGGCCTCTTCAACACTCATGCCGTAGTGCCGCGCAATATCCTGCGTCAGCTTGTCACCGCCGATGGCCTGCTCGCGAGCATAAATCTGTTGACCGTTGCGCAGCACGAGCACATTCAACACATGGGCGCCGATATCGGCCAAGACAATGGTTTTGTCTTCCACGCCGCCCGGCAGGTGGCGCGCCATCAGGCCGAATGCACTTTCCAGCGCGAGGGATTCGATGTCCAGCACAGTGGCTACCAGACCGGCCGATTCGGCCACCGCCACACAATCCTCAACCCGTTCTTTGCGCGAAGCAGCGACAAACACCTCGACGTCTTCCGGACTTTCGGGAGACGAGCCGATCTCCTGAAAATCAATATTGACCTCGTCCAGCGGGAAGGGAACGAATTGATTGGCTTCAGCCTCTACGTGAAATTCCATTTCATGCTCGCGCAAGCCTGCCGGCAGCATGATCCTTTTGGTAATCACAGAAGAAGGGGGCAAGGCCATGGCTACGTTGCGCACACCCGGAACACGTCGCAGCGCACGGCGCACGGCCTCCGAAACACCGTCGAGGTCCACGATGTTGCCGTCTTGCACCATGTCCTTGGCAAGCTGCTCAATGGCGTACGCCTCAATTCGGAGACCGGAGACCGGATCGCCGGACAGTTCGACGAACTTGACCGACGACGAGGAGATCTCCAGACCCGCAAGAGGTTGAGTGCGCCCGCCAAAAAAGCTGATTTTTCTCATCAAGAAACTCTTAAATTTCCTTGAGTTAGAATGCTTTGTAACCAAGTACTACACGATGCTATCAGCAAGTATTTCTAAATGTAAACAAATGCATTCCTCTTTCGGGCGGCAAGCGTCTCTTTCTTGTCAAAATGGCTTACATAGCCTTGTTGCGAGCGGATGTATAATCCCCCAATCCTCCTTTGAATTTCCCCATGCGCTGGACTTCCTACCTCATTTCAATCGTCGTTGTTGCGGTCATTCTTGTTGCAGCCACAGCCGGCGCCATGGTCGCTTTTGCATGGCCGAAACTGCCTTCGCTCGAAGCCCTGACCGATTACCAACCACGCATCCCATTGCGAATTTTTTCCTCGGATGGCCATCTGCTCGGTGAGTTTGGCGACGAGCGACGTGCAGTGGTGGAAATCGAAGAGGTTCCGCGCGCACTCCAGCTCGCCATACTCGCGGCGGAGGACGAACGTTTTTACGAACACCACGGTGTTGATCCGATCGGCATCGCGCGCGCAGCACTCGCCAACTTCGCATCCGGTGGCCGTGGCCAGGGCGCCTCGACGATCACGATGCAGGTGGCGCGAAATTTCTATCTGACACGCGAAAAGACCTACAACCGAAAACTGTACGAAGTGCTGCTGGCGTTCAAGATCGAACGCAATCTGAGCAAGGACAAAATCCTCGAGCTCTATATCAACCAGATCTTCCTCGGTCACCGCGCGTATGGTTTCGCATCCGCCGCAAGCACCTATTTCGGCAAATCGCTGGATGAAATCACCCTCGCCGAAGCCGCGATGCTCGCCGGCCTGCCAAAAGCGCCGTCTGCCTATAACCCGATCGCCAACTTCCACCGCGCTACGCTGCGGCAACAATATGTGCTGGGCCGCATGCTCGACGCCGGCTTCATCCAGCAGGACACCTACGAAAACGCGTACGAGGAAAAGATCGTCATCACCCGCTCACGCAACGAGCGGCAGAAGGTCCAGAGCGATTACATTTCCGAAATGGCGCGTCAGATGGCCGTGCAACAATTTGGCACACGTGCCTACGAAATGGGTCTGCGCATCATTACAACGGTGCGTCTGGAAGAGCAGCTCGCAGCGGAAAACGCCTTGCGCGCCGGCATCCTCAATTTCGATCGTCGCCACGGTTATCGCGGGCCAGAAGCCTTTGTCGAACTACCTTCACAAATCGATGTGGATGATCCCGAACTGGGAGAATTGCTCATCGAACATCGCGATTATTTTGACCTGCTCGCGGCGGTTGTGCTCGAAGCCTCGCCCGAACGAGTGCAGCTGTATCGCAATGGCAAGATTTTGACGGCCGAGGGCAAAGGGCTGTCTTTCGCTGCGCCAATGCTCAATCCCCGCGCGCCGCAGACTCGCCGCATCCGTCCGGGTGCCATCGTACGCATCCGCCCGATGGAAAATGACAACTGGGAAATTCTGCAACTTCCCGAAGTGGAAGCCGCGTTGATCGGCATCGATTCTCACACCGGTGCAGTACGCGCCCTGGTGGGGGGGTTCAGTTTCAGTCGTAACGAATACAACCACGTCACCCAGGCCTGGCGCCAACCCGGTTCCAGCTTCAAACCCTTCATCTATTCGGCGGCATTGGAAAAAGGTTTCTCGCCGGCGAGCTATGAGCTGGACGAACCGCTGTACTTTCCTGCCCGGGTCACCGGCGGCAAGGCATGGGAGCCGAAGAACTACGACAACAAATACGATGGTCCGATGACGCTTCGCGAAGGCTTGCGACGTTCCAAGAACATGGTTTCGATTCGCCTTCTGCAGTCGGTCACGCCCAAATACGCACAGGAATACATCAGCCGTTTCGGCTTCGACCCGGCACGCCACCCCGCCTACCTCACCATGGCACTCGGCGCGGGCGCGGTAACACCGTGGCAGATGGCCGCTGGCTACGCCGTTTTTGCCAACGGCGGATATCGCATTGAGCCTTACATCGTGCAGGAAATCACGGATGCCAACGGCAATACCCTGGCGCGCTTCGATCCGCCGGTGGCCGGCCAAAGCGCACCGCGCGTGCTGGATCCGCGCAACGCATGGCTGATGGATTCAATGATGCGTGACGCCGTCAAACGCGGCACCGGCCGCAGCGCAATGTCTCTTGGCCGCAATGATCTCGCGGGCAAAACCGGCACCACCAACGATTACATAGATGCCTGGTTTACCGGCTACAACCCGGACGTCGTAGCGGTTTCATGGATGGGCTACAGTCAACCGCGCAACATGGGCCGGGGCGAAACCGGTGGCCGGGCCGCCCTGCCGATCTGGATCGACTATATGAAAGTCGCCTTGGCCGACTCACCGGAGAGAACCCTCGAACGGCCCGCTGGCCTGGTACCGGTACGCGTTGCGGGAGAGGATTTCACCGATTACCACTACGCTGAATATCCTCCGCCCACCGCGCCGAAACCCAGTTTCGAGGATTACCCTGAGCTACGCTTTTTCGTCGAGGAGGGTGCGTCCCCGCCCTCTCAACAGCGTGAAATCCGGCTGGGCGCTCCACAAGCACCAGCGGAAGTGGAAGAGCGCGGCTTCACGCGTCGCAACTGATCCGAAGCGCAACGGCTTGTCTTCGGAATGGGAAAGATGGCAGAAAAACATCCTGCCATCTTGGGTCTCAAGGCTTCACGGTCACCGTCTCACCCGACTGTTCGGAAATCACGCGAGACAGGGTGTCGTACAATTCGGCCCCGTCCCGCCCCGCGATCCAGCGCCCGTCTTCTTGTGGAGCAAAATGGAAACCGCCGGACTTGGCCGCCACCCAGATCTCCTGCGCCGCGGAATGGCGGTTAATCACCACCTTGCTGCCGTCCTCGCATTCCACTTCAAGAACACTGCCCTGCAAGGTCTCGATATCCACATCCGCACCGCTGGCTTCAATCGCCGCTTCGATACGAATCATTTCCGCCTCTGAAAGAGCGTCAAATGCCGCCTCATCCATGATGTCTCCTTCTGTTAGGATTCCCGTTTTCCGGCAACCACCGACATGTTCTCATTTACCATGACGACCATTAAGCATAAATGGGAACCTGCCCTGATCATGCGTCCGATTTTGATCGTCGCCCTGTTGTGCAGCCTGTTCATTCTCGTCGGCTGCGGCATCAAGGGCCCACTGTACCTCCCCGACATTCCGCAAGCGCCGCCGGGAGAGCCACCCGCCATCCCGTCTCAGATGGATGGCGATGATAGCAAGCCTGAAAATTTACAGCCGCAATGACCCATTCTTCCTTCCCCACTCCCACACTCGTCCGCCGCCCGGCGGGCCTGGTTCTTGAAGAAGTCGCGTTGACGGAGGTCGCTGCCCGTTTCGGCACCCCAACCTACGTGTATTCGCTCGCCGAAATCCACCGTGCCTACGGTGCCTGGCGCGACGCTCTGACCGGTCGCGACGCCCTTGTATGCTATGCCGTCAAAGCCAACTCCAACCTCGGCATTCTGTCGGCTTTCGCGCGCCTTGGTGCAGGTTTCGATATCGTCTCAGGTGGCGAGCTCACGCGTGTGCTGGCCGCCGGCGGGGAGGCTGCAAAAGTCATTTTTTCGGGCGTTGGCAAAAGCCGTGCGGAAATGCGTCAGGCGCTTGAAGCGGGGATCGCCTGTTTCAACATCGAATCTCCCTCCGAAATCGAACGGCTCGACGAAATTGCGCGCGAACTTGGCCTCCGCGCCCCCATCGCGCTACGTGTCAATCCCGATGTCGACCCCAAAACCCACCCCTACATCTCGACCGGGCTCAAGAACAACAAGTTCGGCATCGCGTTCGCCGACGCACTCGATCTTTACCGCAAGGCTGCGCAGCTTCCGGGCCTGAAAATCACCGGAATCGCCTGCCACATTGGCTCGCAACTGCTCGACCCGGCCCCGATGGCGGAAGCTACCGAAAAAATGCTCGCTCTGGTCGATCAGCTCGCGGCCGAAGGCATCACCCTGGAGCACATCGATCTGGGCGGCGGTCTGGGCATTCGCTACCACGACGAGACGCCCCCATCGGTTGCGGAATACCTCGCCCCGATCCTCGCCCGACTGGAAGGACGCAAGGAAGCCCTGCATTTCGAACCGGGACGCTCGCTGGTCGGGAACGCCGGATTACTGCTCACCCGGGTCGAATACCTCAAACACGGTGAAGCAAAGAATTTCGCCGTCGTCGATGCAGCCATGAACGATCTTGCCCGCCCAGCGCTGTATGACGCCTGGCATGAGGTCACTGAAGTCGCGCCGCGTGCCACGCAGGAACTCTTCGAGGTCGTCGGTCCGATTTGCGAAAGCGGTGATTTCCTCGCTCACGACCGGCCGCTGGCGATTGCCGAAGACGATCTGCTTGCGATTCTCTCGGCCGGCGCCTACGGCATGACGATGAGTTCCAACTACAACACGCGTCCGCGCGCCGCAGAAGTACTCGTCGACGGCGCAAACATGCACGAGATTCGCGCGCGCGAAACGGTGGAATCCCTGTTCGCACAGGAGCGCTGCCTGCCATAGGCTTGGCGGCGGGCACAGGCAAAAACACCCGCAACCCCGAGGGGTCGATGGCAACGTCCCGCGCAGGTTCGGGGAGCGTTATTGCAGACGGCACAACCCGTGACGGCAACCGCAGAATCGACCTCGTTCAGCGTTCACACCTTATGCTCCACCGCTGGCTGTTTCCTGTTTTCGCGCTCGTTTCCATCAGTCTTTGCGCCCAGGCGCATAGCCTGCCACCGTCGGTCGCGACGGCGCTTCATCAGGCCGGCATCTCTTCGCAGAACGTGGCGGTATGGGTGCAGGCGCTCGACGCTGACACGCCGGACGTGGCCCTCAACGCTGAGCGTCCGCTGACGCCGGCTTCGGTGATGAAGCTGGTCACCGCCTTCGCCGCCCTCGAGCGCCTCGGTCCGGGTTTCACCTGGGACACACGCATTGCCCACGACGGGACGATCCAAAACGGTCAGCTCACCGGCAACCTGTATCTGATCGGCGGCGGAGACCCGTTGCTCAATGTCGACCGGCTATGGAAAATATTCGCCCGTATCCATGCGATGGGCGTGCGGCACATCCGGGGCAACATTGTCTTGGACGGTTCAGCCATGCGTCTGCCGCCGCACGATCCGGGCGCTTTCGACGGGCAACCGCTGCGACCGTACAACAGCGGCCCGAATGCGCTGCTGCTGAACTTCAACACCGTGCAACTGCACCTTGCGCCGGGAAAAACTGCCGGCGCACCGGTCGGGGTTGCGCCCGTCCCCTCACTTCGCGGCATCACGTTTGAGAACCGCATCACGACCGTTGCCGGAGATTGCCGCGCAAACTGGTGGAGTACGCTTGATGCGAGTATCGACGGCAATCGCGTGGCCCTCAACGGCCAATTGCCAACCTCCTGCGGCCCGCGCGACTGGAACATCGCGCCGCTTTCATCGAATGATTTTTCCGCCGCCCTGGTCGCGCAATTATGGGAAAGCTCCCACGGCAGCCTCGGCGGGCAGGTACGTTGGGGCCAGACGCCCGAATCCGCAACGACGCTGTTCACACACCCCTCCGTGTCGCTTGCCGAAGCGGTGCGCGAAATGAACAAATGGTCGAGCAACGTGATCGCCCATCAATTGCTCGCCAGTCTCGCGCTCGAACAGGAAAACGGCCCGGATATGCTCGATGCGGGCGCCCGCATCGCCGCCGGCACGCTCGCCACGGCAGGCATATCAACGCAGGGTTTGCAGGTCGACAACGGCTCCGGCCTGTCACGCATCGCGCGCATTCGCGCCGACACGCTCGGCGCCTTGCTGCTCACCGCTTGGCAGCGGCCGTGGATGCCGGAATTCATGTCGGCCCTGTCACTCGTCGGAATCGACGGCACCGCTCGTCGCCGCCTCCACGACAGCCTGGCTCGCGGTCAGGCGCACATCAAGACCGGCGCGATCCACAACGTACGCGCAATCGCCGGCTACGTGCTCGACCGCCATGGCCGGCGGCATGCCATCGTGATGATCGTCAACGACAGCAACGCACCCGCCAGTCGGGCCGCGCAAGACGCGCTGATCGAATGGGTGTGGGCAGGGCGCTGATCCGCCTGCCTATCGCAGCACCGGCACGGGCATGGTTTCGCCTTGTCCCAGCACCCACCAGCCCCGCACAACGCGATAGAGCACCCACAAACCGGCAATCATCAATACCGCGAATCCGACTAGAAAGCCGATCAGGGTGAAGATCAACAGCCAGCCGACAAAAAACCACAACGCGGCGAACCAGAACGTACGGATCTGCCAACGGAAATGGCTTTCCAGCCAGGTGCCGCGTGCTGAACCGCGTTTATAGTAGTTCAGGATCACTGCAGCGATGGACGGCAGCGTACCCAGGAAACTCCCCAAGATGGTTGCCGTACCGAGCAACGCGCTGACCAGCGCAAAGGCGTGCAAGCCATACACAACATGGGTGATCAGACGCAGGGTCTCGATGTCGGTCGAGCCCGGTCCGGGGCCGCGAGGTTGCAATTGCTGTCCTTCTTCCATGATCGGTTCACTCCAGTCCGAGATCGTTCCACATTGCTTCCACGCGGGATTTCACGTCCGCATCCATGACGATCGGACGACCCCATTCACGGGAGGTCTCGCCTTCCCACTTATTGGTTGCGTCGATGCCCATCTTGCTGCCGAGGCCGGCTACCGGACTGGCAAAATCAAGGTAATCGATCGGGGTGTTGTCGACCAGTACGGTGTCGCGCGTGGCATCCACACGGGTGGTCATCGCCCAGATGACTTCCTGCCATGAACGCACGTCCACGTCATCATCCACGACGATGATGAATTTGGTGTACATGAATTGCCGCAAAAAACTCCAGATCCCGAACATCACCCGTTTGGCGTGCCCGGGATACTGTTTTTTCATGCTGACCACCGCCATCCGATAGGAACATCCCTCCGGCGGAAGATGAAAATCTGCGATCTCTGGAAACTGCTTTTGCAACAACGGTACAAAGACCTCATTGAGCGCGAGACCCAGCATCGCAGGCTCATCAGGCGGCTTGCCGGTATAGGTGGAGTGGTAGATCGGATTCTTGCGCATCGTGATGCGCTGAATCGTAAACACC
>DATGNI010000015.1:0-2667 GCA_035306825.1 Azoarcus sp.
CGGCGAGGTGCTCGATCGCTTTTCGGGGTACTGCACCCCGGCGCGCTTCGACGTGACCGAGGCGCTGACCGACGGGGAAAACCAATTCACGATCCTGTGCGAGCGCACGAACTTGAATGAGCTCGGCACGGGCGGCCTGATGGGGCCGGTGATCGTCTTTCGCGAGCGCTGAATCAAGGAGAACGCATGTTTCTAATCGCGTTACGACCCGGGTACACCTCCGGCCCGGGGAGTTCCTGCGAAACACGCGAAAGACCCGCAATGGGAACGTAACGGCTCAGGGATTCCCGAAGGGTAAGGGACATTTCATCTGAGTATGGCCCTGGCCTAGCCTGACGCATTTGTTCGCGAAATGACTGGACACTTTGCGCCCCGTCTGTTACAAGGGCGCCATGAAACGGTACGACCTAGCTGATGAGCCCTATGTTCTCAAGCGCGTGAGCGTGCGGTTGATCGCGGATGACGAGCGCGCCCGGTTCGACACACTGATCGAGCAGAAGCACTACCTCTGCAGCGCCCGCATGGTTGGCCGAACGTTGCGCTACGTGGCGGAGCTTGACGGCGAATGGGTTGCGCTTGCGAGTTTCAGCGCGGCGGCGCTGCACTTAAAGGGGCGGGAGGCGTGGATTGGCTGGACGCCGCGGCAGCGCGCCCGACGGCTTGGATTCGTGGTCAACAACAGCCGCTATCTTGTGCTGCCGGAACGTGAGCGGTTGCCGAACCTGGCCTCGCGCGCACTGGGGCTGTGTCTGCGACGGTTATCACGTGACTGGCAGGCGCGCTGGGGACACCCGGTGTTCGTAGTCGAGAGTTTCGTTAACGAAACCCGCTATCGTGGCGTGTGTTACCGCGCCTGCGGTTTCGAGGCGGTTGGGCCGACGGCCGGTTTCAAGCGGGCCAGTCGCGACTTCTACCACGAACACGGCGAGCCCAAGCAGTTGTACCTCAAGGAACTGCAGCCCGGCGCCCGTGCCTTGCTGCGCCGCGGGCGATGGCCGAAAGCGCTGCTTAAGCACGAGGAGCGGATCGCGGGACCCTGTCCCTGGCGCGCGCCCGCGTTGGAATCGCTGCTGGAGCGTTTTCTTGAGTTGCGCGACAGCCGCAGTGGGCACGGATTGCGGCACCGTCAGCCCTTTGTGCTGGCGTGCGCCGCCGTGGCCGTCCTGATGGGTGCCGGTGGCTATCAGGCCATCGAGGATATTTGCCGCAAGTTCACGCAGCGGCAGTTACGGGCGCTGGGGTGTCCACGCAACGCCGCGGGCGAGTATGTGACGCCAAGTGACTCGACCTTTTTCCGCGTGTTGAGCAAGCTCGATACGCATCGCTTCGACCGCATCGTCGGCGAATGGCTGCTGGAACAGGAACTGTCGGTCATCGCGCGTCTGGCCGTTGACGGCAAGACGTTGCGCGGCAGTTCGCGCACCGGCGGCAAACCGCTGCAATTGCTCTCGGCGGTGACGCATCGTCTGCGGCTGACGCTGGCCCAAGTGCCGATCGAGGAAAAGAGCAACGAAATTCCGGCCTTCCCGAAGCTTCTGCGCGACCTGCCGCCGGCCGACCAGGCATTGATTACGGCCGATGCCATGAACTGCCAACAGGAAAGCGCACGGGTCACGACCCAGGAAAAGGGATGGGATTACCTCTTTGGGCTGAAAGGCAATCAAAGCGGCATCCTAGAGCGCGCCGAACGCCTGCTGAGCAAGCAGGCTTTCCCCCCCTGATGAAGCACTGACCTGGGAAAAACATCACTGGCGGTTGGAACGGCGACGCCTGAAACGCATCGCTGTGACACCCGAGGAGATCGGTCTGTGTGGCTGCTGGCAAGTCATCGCGGTGCGCCGCGAGCGCGTCCCGTTCGATCCGCGCAACGCAAAAGCAAGCGACGAAATTTGGTACTATGCCACCAGCATCGCGGAAAAGGAAATGTCCGACGACGAACTCCTGGAGGTCATTCGGGGGCACTGGTCAGCGATCGAAAACGGCGTGCATCATCGCCGTGATGTCAGCTTCGGCGAAGATGCCTGCCGCGTGGCAAAGCGCAAAGCCGCGCACGCCTTGGCGACCTTGCGCAATCTCGCGATCGGCCTGTATGAAATCCAGAACGCGCGTGGCCGCGTCAAGGCCAACGGCTGCAAATCATGGTGCCGCCGCATGACCGTTGCCGCCGCGCTAGCAATGCTGCGTCAATGATAACCCTGATACCCAGAAACGATCCAAGCGCACCTCGGAGCATCGGCATCGCCTTCAGCGCCATGCCGATCCCGAGGCGGTTGCCGCCGGATCGTCCTGGACCAGGGGCCAGAGGGCTTATTCGGCGCCGACGTGACCGACGACCCGGCACGCCGTAACGCCCGACTGGATTTAAGCTGCCGACATGGCAGCTATGCCCCCCTCCGGCCAAAGCAGATGAAATGTCCCTGACTCATGGGCAAGTTCTGTGCGAGCATCATTGCCATTCTCGGAATCGGGATGTTTGCACTGCCCACCGGAATCCTGGGTGCTGGATTCGTGGAGGCAATCCAGAAGAAGAAGGGGCAACAGGTCTGCCCGCATTGTGGAAAAGAGCTTCGCTAACCAGAGCGTGGAGGTTACGCGCGGGGGCCGCGCGAACCTCACGCTCGACGTTAAAATGAAAAATATATGAAAATTCACTTACTCATATTAAGT
>DATGNI010000016.1:0-9301 GCA_035306825.1 Azoarcus sp.
TGATCGCAGCCCGAAGCAAACACATCCCGCCCCAACCGAATTTCAGACAATGATGTCAGCACAGCGCACACGCTACTCTGCACCATCCGAAACACCGTGTTCGGTGCGCCCCTCCCTTGTGAGCCGCCGAGCGCAGAACGTTGACGGCGGAGTTGTGCGGCCCTGCATGTCTGAGCGAAGCGAGTTCGCAGGGCCGCCCGCCGACAACGTTCGAAGTGAGGGCACCCCGAAGGGGCGGTGAGGAGGGCGCGTTTCTTTGCTTACTTTCTTGTCGCGCGACAAAAAAGTCAGTCGCCCGCCGGGGCGAACTCCCGGCCGGTCGAGGCAAGATCGCAGCCCCAAGCGAACAAATCCCGACCGGTCAAAGTAAAACGCAGCCCAAAACCGCCCTGCCGAATCAACCGCCATCGGTTGGTAGGAGCACGGCTTTGTCACGCGATCAGCGCATCGTAATGGCGACCGATGCCCCACCAGCGCGACCGTGATCGCCCGACGAAGCCGAGCCCCTACAAAATGGTTATGCCGGCGATCGGGTTTCAGGCCATTGCATGCGCACAGAGCACACGCAAACATTCACCCTAATTCAATGTTCGCAACGGATCATCCGGCCGGATCACACTCGGCGCACGTGGCGACGGCGGTGGATCCGCATACGCCGCATCCAGGCGAATCGTCACCCGCCGATTACGTGCCCGCCCCTCAGGCGTGAGGTTGTCGGCCACGGGCTGCTGCTCAGCCAGTCCGATGGCTGACAGACGCGCCGGATCAATCCCCGCATCCTCAAACAAGCGCACGACGGCTGCGGCACGCGCCGAAGACAACTCCCAGTTGGACGGAAAGCGCGCCGTGGCAATCGGCAAATCATCCGTATGCCCTTCCACCGTCACCGGGAACAGTTCCGATGCAAACACCTCAGAAATGGCCCGCAAGGGCTCGCGCATTGACTCCGACAGGGTCGCTTCGCCCCGTTCGAACAGCACCCCGGCATTCACTTCCACGGTGATGCCGTGTGCGCCTTCTGAAACATTCACCTGACCGCTACGGGTGAGCGGTTCAAGCACCCGTCGAATACTTTCCGCCATGTCATGAAGCGACTCGGCCTGTTGCTGCCTCGCCGGCGATTCGGTCGGCTCCACCCTTACCGGTTTCGAGACGATTCTCGGGATCTCGATGATCAGCGGCCGTTCCACGAGCGGTCGCAGGGATTGCGGTGCGACCCCCGGCGGCATCATGCTCTGATCCGACCGCGCACGGGCATCGACATTGCGAAACGCGGACATCAGGGAATCAGACAGGATGCGGTACTTGCCTTCATTCACCGTGGACAGCGCATACATCACCACGAAAAAGGCAAACAGCAGGGTCAGAAAGTCTGCATACGACACGAGCCAGCGATCGTGATTGTCGTAATGGTCGTCGTGTTTTCTGCGACGCCGATGCATGCCGATCGTGCTCAGACCATGTAGCCGCGCATGCGGCTTTCGACGAGGCGTGGATTTTCGCCCCCGGCGATCGCGACCAGCGCATCCGCCAGCATTTCGCGTTCGGACGAGATACGCGCCACGTGGGCCAGCAGCTTCTTGGCCACTGGCAGAAACACCAGGTTGGCAAAACCCACGCCGTAGACGGTGGCCACGAAGGCCACCGCAATCCCGGCGCCCAGACGCGACGGGTCAGACAGGTTTTCCATCACCTGAATCAGCCCGAGCACCGCGCCGAGAATCCCGATCGTGGGCGCGTAACCGCCCGCCGCTTCCCAAATTCTCGCGCCCAATTTCATCTGCGCTTCGGACACATCGATCTCCACCGACAGCAACTCTCGCAAACGCGCCGGTTCAACGCCATCCACCAGCAGTTGCAATCCCCGTTGCAGAAAGGGGTCGGATTCCAGCGCAATCTGCCGTTCCAACGCCAACAAGCCCTCACGGCGTGCGGTTGCGCTCCAGCGCACCGCGCTGGCAATGAGTTCTTCGCGTCGGTCAGCCGGCGGCACGAAGACCCAGCGCCCCATGCGCATGCCATCGAGAAAAACACGACGCGGGCTTTGCAACATCACCGCGCCGAGCGTGCCGCCGCACACGATCAAAAAGGCGGTGGGCTGTACCAGCGAGGCGATATGCCCGCCTTCGAGCATCTGCCCGGCGATGATCGCGAGCAGGCCAAGCGTCAGACCCAACAGGCTGATGCGGTCCATTAAACACGCTCCATGCGAAAAGGAAGCACCTTGCCCATATCCGCTCAGGCCTTGGCGCGCGGCGGACGACCGCGCCGACGCGCCGCCGGTCGGGGCGCGGCATCACCGAATACATGGGCACGAAGGCGGGCCACCGCCTGACTGTGCAACTGGCACACGCGCGATTCGGTCACGCCGAGCACCGCGCCGATCTCGCGCAGGTTGAGATCCTTGTCGTAGTACAGGCTCATGATGAGCTGCTCGCGTTCCGGCAGCGCCGCAATCGCCTCGACCAGCATGCGTCGCAGATCGGCGTCCTCGATCATCGCGAGCGGATCAGCGGCTTCATCGGTGACGTGGCGCTCGAAGAAATCGCCGTCCTCATCGGGCGCGAAATCCTCGAAATACACAAGCTGATGCCCCCGGGCATCCTGCAGCGCGCGTTGATAGTCGGCCAGTGACAAATCCAGTGCGTCGGCCAGCTCCTGCTCGCTGGGCGCGCGCCCCAAACGTTGTTCAAGCGTATGCACCGCCCGTTCAATGCGGCGCATGTCGCGGCGCAGGCCGCGCGGCATCCAGTCGTTTTCGCGCAAGGCATCGAGCATCGCGCCGCGGACGCGTTGCGCGGCATAGGTTTCAAACTGTGCCGCGCCCTCCTCGTAACGACCGATCGCATCCAGCAAGCCGATCATGCCGTTTTGCATCAGATCATCGACGTCCACGCTCGCCGGCAGCTTCGCCATCATCTGATAGGCGATACGCTTTACCAATGGTGCATACAGCTCGACGAGATGTGCCTTGTCCAGATTGCCAGCAGAATCGTACATCCAGAGCGCCCGCGTATTCCTTCGACCAGAGCCGCCATTATGCATGCCAGCGGACGATGACGTCTCAATCGCTGCGCGAAATGGATTGTGGTTCTGCTCTGACATTTTCCGCCTCAGCGCACTCTGGCGTCACGCGGGGTGGCCAGACGACGTAGGAAGGCGGGCATGCCCACCTGACGCGGAACCGGATTGCTGGCCAGCCCCGCACGCAGATCATCGCTTTCAATCTCCCCGAGCCACGTCAACGGCACGCCGACATGGGCGAACACAAGCGCATCGAGACTTGCGAAAAAAGCCGTCGCCTCTTCGCGCGAACGCGCACCGGCCACAGCAACGTGCAGCGACCCCGCCCCCGCGGCAGCAAGCGCCTTGATGGTTGCGTAGGCCTCGAGCGCGCCGCTGCGCGAGGTTTCGGCCACCAGCAGCCGATGCGGAGCGGCAAACACGAAGGGCGACGGATCAGTCGCCTCATCGCCATCGGCATGCACCAGCACGACATCGGTTCGACGATGCAGCGTATCCAGCGCGGCGCACAATTTTTCCCGTCGCTCACCGTCAAGCAACGGCAACGCCAAGGCCGCCGCGCGTGCCGGCACCCGTCCGGCCAGACCGGGCACGCGCTGCACGATCTCATCGAGCCGGATGCGCTCTCCAAGCACCCCGAGCAGATCCTTGTTGTCCTCCACGCCAACGGTCTGCGCAAGCGAACGTCCGGCACCGGCTTCGTCAAGAACCAGCACGCGTTCATCGCGCGCGGAAAACCGATAGGCTGTTCGCAACGCCACCGCCGCACGTTCCCGGCCGGCGGCATACAGCGCAACGACCAGTGGCGGCGCACGACGAAACAATCGACGCAGCCCAGTGGCCTGATCTTCATGGGCGTCAATCACGGCGCTCACCCTCCCGCTGCAGCGGCCATTCTCATTCCGGTTTCGCCGGCATCCACCGTGCGCTGCTGGGCGCCCGCGCGAACGCGCAGGCTGCGGCCCAGCAAATACGCGCGGTTGGGCAGATGAATATCTTCCGGCACACGCTGTCCATTGGTCACATAGCACACCTGCAGATCGTGCTCGATGGCCACGCCAAGCGCCGGAGCGAGCGAAGCCGCCTCATCCACCTTGGTCAACACACAGCCTGCCAGACCCGACCCGCGCCACGCGCGCACGACCTCTTCGAGCGTATCGCCACCGGAGGTGGTGTTTAGCAACAGCAGACGATGCACGTCACCCGCTCCGCTCAGCATCGCGGCCTGACGCGCAACCGCCTCATCACGCTGGCCCACCCCGGCCGTGTCGATCAAGATCATGTGACGACCGCGCAACTCGGCAATGGTCTGACGCAGATCCGAAGCGTCACGCACGGTAAACACCGGCACGCCCAGAATGCGACCGTAAATACGCAGTTGTTCCTGCGCGCCGATGCGATACCCGTCGGTGGTGATCAACGCAACCTTGTCTGCGCCATGACGCACCACGCAGCGCGCGGCGATCTTGGCGGTAGTGGTGGTCTTTCCCACCCCGGTTGGCCCGACCAGTGCAAACACGCCGCCCCGATCAATCAGGTCCGCATCGGAAGACAACGCACGCAAGGCACGCGACACGCTCTTGCGCACCGTCTCGCGCGCCTGCAGCACACTGGCGTTGGCGTCCACGGTTTCAGCCAGTTGACGCGCAAGTTTCGTCGAAAAGCCGGCATTGAGCAGCTCTCCGAGCATTTCAGCGCGGCCCGGGGCCGCCCGTTGCGTCTCGCCCCATGCGAACGCCGCAAGCTGACGTTCGATCATGCCGCGAATGCCGGAAAGCTCGTCCATCAGACGAGCATTAGCTTCTTGGAGCGCGGCAATGCGTCCATCCCGTTCCGCGTCTTCATCGACCGACACCGCTTCAGCCTGCGGCGACTGAACCGATGTGGGCGCGCGCGCGGCAACGGCCGTTTGCTTCGTCGTCTCTTCGTAGCCGCGCTGGCGAATCAGGTAGTCCGGCGTTTCCATGCGCGGCGGGCTGAAGGGCCGGACCGTTGTTTGCACAGAGTCGGATGCGGACGCGCGCCCACCCAGGCTGACACGATAATCCTCGTCTTCCTCGGCCACGCGTTCCGTCCGCGGCGCAGTCACCGTATCCGCCGGGAGGGCAAGAATCTCGACGCCGCCCTCAACCGGACGATTGGCGAGTACGATCGCCTCCGCCCCGAGGTCATCCTTGAGCGCACGCAGCGCTTCGCGCGCGGTACCGGCAAAATAGCGCTTCACGTTCATTCCGCTTCTCCAGACAATGCGCGCCATGAGCGCACTCTGAGTTGATTATCAACACTCCCGCCGTTCGGCGAGGACGGAATAGGCGGGCTTGTTCCCGTTTATTCCGGACTTGAAATCATTCAGGCAGCCGCGCCACCGACCATCGAACTCACCTGCACCGTGCGTGATTCCGGCACTTCGGTGTTGGCGACCACCTTCAGCGTCGGCACCGAACGCCGCAGGAAACGCGACAACAACCAACGCAGTTGAGGCGCCACGAGCAGCACCGGCGGCGTACCGAGTTCTTCCATCCGCTGTGCCGCCTCGGCAGTCTGGGTGAGCAAGGTGTCCGCCAATCCGGGTTCGATCGCCCCACCCTCGCCGCCGGAACCCAGTGCCTGCGTCAGAATCCGTTCGAGAGTGGGTTCAAGCGCGATGACCTGCACCACCGCATTGCCCGGAAACAGACTCTGGATAATCGACCGGCCCAGCACTTCGCGCACCCGCGAGGTCAGCTCCATCGGATCCTGGGTGCGCGGCGCATGTTCAGCCAGCACCTCGATGATGCTGCGCATGTCGCGGATGTTGACACCCTCTTCAAGCAGATACTGCAGCACGCGCTGCACCACCGGCAGCATCAGTTGGCCCGGCACGAGGTCTTCCACCAGCTTGGGCGAATCGTGTGCGATGTGGTCCAGCAGTTGCTGGGCTTCCTGACGGCCGAACAGCTCTGCGGCATGAGCCAGCAACAGATGATTGAGATGGGTCGCGATGACCGTACTGGCATCCACCACCGTGTAATTGAGCGCATGCGCCTGCTCCCGCTGCGGCGACTCGATCCAGTACGCAGGCAGGTCGAAAGCCGGATCCCGCGTCTCACGCCCGGCAAGCGGACCCGACACCTGCCCCGGGTTGATCGCCAGATATTGCCCCGGCCACGCCTCACCCCCGCCGATCTCGACGCCCTTGAGCAAGATACGATAGGCATTGGGCTTGAGTTCAAGGTTGTCGCGGATATGGACCGAAGCCGGCAAAAAACCGACCTCCTGAGCAAACTTCTTGCGCAGGCCGCGAATGCGGCGCAACAACTCTCCATCCTGGTCCCGATCGACCAGCGGAATCAGGCGATACCCCACTTCGAGCCCGAGCACATCCACCGGCTGCACGTCGCCCCAGCTGGCCTCCTGCGCCTCCGCCGCAACCTGTTCGGCCTCCACCTGCCGGGCCGGCCGGCCTTCCACCTCCGCAGCGGCGGCTGCCTGAGCTTGACGGCGCTGCCAGGCAAGTGCGAAAAACGCCCCGGCGATCAGAATGAAAACCAGATTCGGCATGCCCGGAATCAGGCCCAGCACCCCGATAATGCCGGCGGTCAGCATCAGCACACGCGGATTCGAGAACACCTGCTCGATCACCTGACCGCCGATGTCGCCCTCATCCCCCACCCGCGACACCACCAGACCGGCCGCAACCGAGATGATCAATGCCGGAATCTGTGCGACCAGGCCATCACCGATGGTGAGCAAGGTATAGGTCTCCACCGCCTGACCGAGCGGCAGGTCATGTTGCATCATGCCAACGAACAGCCCGCCGATGATATTGATCAACAGAATCAGGATGCCGGCAATGGCATCCCCGCGCACGAACTTGGAGGCACCGTCCATCGCGCCGAAGAAGTCCGACTGCTGCGAAACCTCCTTACGACGGCGCTTGGCTTCGTCTTCGTTGATCAGCCCGGCGTTGAGATCGGCATCAATCGCCATCTGCTTGCCCGGCATCGCGTCGAGCGCAAATCGCGCGCTGACCTCGGCGATCCGCCCCGCGCCTTTAGTGATGACGACGAAGTTGATCAACACCAAGATGCCGAACACCACCAGACCGATTGCGGTATTGCCCCCCACCAGGAAGTGCCCGAAAGCCTCGATCACCTTGCCCGCCGCATCCGGGCCGGAATGCCCTTCGAGCAACACGATGCGGGTCGAGGCCACGTTGAGCGCCAGACGCAACAGCGTGGTCACCAGCAATACCGTCGGGAAGATCGAGAAATCCAGCGGCTTCTTGGTGTACATCGCCACCAGCAACACCATCACCGCCAGCGAAATGTTGAAGGTGAAAAACAAATCGAGCGCAAAAGGCGGCAGCGGCAACACCATCATCGACAACACGACGATGATGAAGATCGGCGCACCAAGCAGACGCAGATTCTCGCTGGTCGCCAGCGCGCGCAGGTTCAAGGTATTGTTCATTCAGCGTGTTCCCGTGAATCATTCGCCACGCCGGGGTCCATGCCCGCCGGGAGCGTCAGCGCCTGCGGCGCGCCCGGCTTCTCGCCGCCACGCGCAAACCACTGATTGAGGCGATAAACGTAGGCCATGACCTCCGCCACCGCGGTATACAACTGCGCGGGGATCGCCTCGCCCAGCTCGCAATGCGCATGCAGGGCGCGCGCCAGCGGCGGCGCTTCAAGCAGCGGAACCTTGTGTTCGGCCGCCAACTCGCGAATTTTCAGCGCAACCTCGCCACTGCCCTTCGCCACCACCACCGGCGCGCCGGCCTGAGCCGTGTCGTATTTCAGCGCCACCGAAAAGTGCGTCGGGTTGGTCACCACCACATCCGCCTTGGGCACCTCCGCCATCATCCGGCGTCGCGCCATTTCTCGCTGGATACTGCGCACCCGCGCCTTGACGTGCGGATCGCCATCCTGCTCCTTGTTTTCGCGCTTCACTTCATCACGCGTCATCCGCATCTTGCGGCGGAACTGCCACAGCTGAAACGGCACATCGAGCAGCGCAATCAACGCCAAACCGACAATGATCGACAGCGCAGCAAACAACAGCGTATGAAAAAACTGCGGGATGGCGTTTTCGAATGGCATCGACGCAAACGCGAACACCCGTTCACGCTCACGCCATACGGCAAAAGCGCCGAGCGAACCGACCACCAGCGCCTTGAGGACCGACTTCACCAACTCAACCAGACCGTGCAGCGAAAACATCCGCGCCAGCCCCTTGAGCGGATTCATCCGCTCCGGCTTGATACTCAGCACCTTGCTCGAAAACACCAGCCCACCGAGCGACAACGGCGCCGCGATCGCCGCAACCACCAACACCCCGAACAACGGCAGTACTGTCAGCAAAATCTCGACGAACAACGTGCCAAAGGTATCCAGCATCCGCGCCGTGTCGAACGCATCCGCACGCTCAATCGTGAACCCCTCACGCAACACCCCCGACAACCGACGCCCGATCCAGCCGCCAAACGCCCACAGCGTAAGCGCCCCCGAAATCAGCACGAAAAAAGTCGACAGCTCACGCGACTGCGGAACCTGCCCCTCTTCCCGACCCTGTTCCAGTCGTCGTGGCGTAGGTTGTTCGGTTTTTTCGAGATCGCTCTCTTCGGCCATGGCCGCTCCCGTTCCGGCCGCACCGCACTAACAAGCGCACGACCACACGCGACCATTATCGAAAGCCGACGGCAAAAATTGCCGGTCGATAAGAAAGGGGAATCCAGCCCAATTCAACACTTGAGCCCATTCCGACCATGTTGGCTGCGATCTTCCGCACACACGCAGAGCAAAGGCCTTCAAGCCTTTCGCCCAATCCATCCCACCCCAAACAAACAAATCCCGTTCGGCATTTGCTCACGCACAGAGCAGCTGCAAACCCGCATCACCCCAATCCCGGGTTCGGTGTGCCCTTCCCTTGTGAGCCGCCGAGCGTAGAGCGTTGGCGGCGGAGTTGTGCGGCCCTGCATGTCTGAGCGAAGCGAGTTCGCAGGGTCGCCCGCCGACAACGTTCGAAGCGAGGGCACCCCGAAGGGGCGGCGAGGAGGGCGCGTTTCTTTGCTTACTTTCTTGTCGCGCGACAAGAAAGTCAGTCGCCCGCCGGGGCGAACTCCCGGCCGGTCGAGGCAAGATCGCAGCCCCAAGCAAACACATCCCGCCCAGCCTAATTTCAGACGATGACGCCAGCACAGAGCCAGAACAAACGCGCCTCACCTCAATCTCGAGCTCGGTGTGTCCCTCCCTTGTGAGCCGCCGAGCGCAGAGCGCTGGCGGCGGAGTTGTGCGGC
>DATGNI010000017.1:0-14198 GCA_035306825.1 Azoarcus sp.
TCCCCGGTGATAGGCCAGACGCGGAAAATCATGCGCGGTCAGACTGATATAGGGATAGGACTTGTCGTCGCGGAACAGGATGTTGTAGCGCGGCGCGAGCTGTTTGATGAGGTTGTTCTCGAGGATCAGCGCCTCGGCCTCTGAGCGTGTTGGCGTGATATCGACACGAACGATCTGCGACACCATGAGCGCGATACGCGGGCTCGCCTGGGTGCGTTGAAAATAATTCGATACGCGCCGACGCAGGTTCTTCGCCTTGCCGACGTACAGCACTTTTTCGTCTGCGCCGATCATGCGATAGATGCCGGGTTCTTCGGGCACGGTGCGCAAGAAGCCCTTGGCATCAAAAGTCGGAACGGAAGGCGGCTCCACCACTAGAACACAACTCTAAGTCGATTGCTGCGGCGAGACGAGGGCTGAAAACACGGTTCGTGCGCGCGCGCAGGCCTCCGCGAGTTCCTCCGTTGGCACAGCCACTTGCGCACACAGTGCATCAATACGCGCGGAACATTCCGGTGCGACGACTGGCTCCCAACGGGAAAACAGTTCGTCGACCAGATCCGGGCGGTTACACACCAGCATCATGTCACAGCCCGCAGCAGACGCGGCATCACAACGCGCAACGATGCCGCCCGCCACGCTCGCGCCTTCCATCGTCAGATCGTCACTGAAAATGACGCCCTGAAAGCCCAGTCGACCGCGTAAAACGTCCTGCAGCCAGAATGCAGAAAACCCCGCCGGCCGCGAATCGATGTTCGGATAATTGACGTGCGCCGGCATGACGCCTGCAAGCGCGCGGCCAAGAGACGTGCGGTACGGCGCAATATCGTCCGCCCACACGGTGTCAAAGTCACGTTCATCGACCGGAATTTCGAGGTGGGAATCGGCGGCGACAAAACCATGTCCGGGAAAATGCTTGCCCACCGCACCCATGCCCGCGTCTTTCAACCCGTCAACCAGCGCGCCGGCGAGTGCGGCAACGGCAGCCGGATCGCGGTGGAAAGCCCGGTCGCCAATCACGCGACTACCCCCATAGTCGAGGTCAAGCACCGGCGTAAAGCTCAGGTCAACCCCGTGCGCACGCAATTCGGCAGCGAGCACGAATCCGGCAGCGTGAGCCATTTTCAGTGCGCTTTCACGGTCTTCGTCCCATTTTCTGCCGAACGCGCGCATCGGGGGCAAATGGGTAAATCCATCCGTACGGAAACGCTGTACGCGCCCGCCTTCGTGATCGACGGCGATCAACAACTGCGGTTCGCGCAGCGCACGGATTTCGGCGGTCAGCGCGGCAAGTTGTCGTGAACTCCGAAAATTTCGCGCAAACAGGATCACCCCGCCCGCCAGCGGATGGCTCAAACGCTTTCGCTCAGCATCTGTCAGCGCAAAGCCTTCGACATCGACCATCACCGGACCGCGTGGCAATCGAGCCGTCATCCCTCAACCTCTCTTTTCGACCACAACGAACGCCACCACGTACTCGACCTCGTCGGTCAGCGTCAGATGAGCCGTCATATTTTCTTCGCGCATATACATCTCAAGCGCCGGGGAAAAGCGAAAGAAAGGCTTGCCGCGCGTATCGTGGTCGATGATCACCGCATGCAACGTCGCCGGCGCGGCGACGCCAGTGCCAAGCGCTTTGCCGAAAGCCTCTTTTGCGGCGAAACGTTTGGCCAGAAAGCGTTCCGGATCATTGCGCGCGGCAAAGGCATCGCGCTCTTCCGGAGCGAGAATACGATTGGCAAAACGCTGCCCATACTTCATCAGCACCTTGTCCATACGCGGAATGCGCACAATATCCGCGCCAACACCGTAAATCATCGTGCGCCTCCTGCAGCTTCACGCATCAGTCGCTTCATTTCACTCACCGCCGCGCGCAAGCCGACAAAAACCGAGCGACTGATGATGGAATGGCCAATATGCAGTTCCCGCACGCCCGGCAACGCCGCAATCGGCTGCACATTGTAATAATTCAGTGCATGCCCGGCATTGAAACGCATGCCGTGCTGCACGATGATTTCTCCGACCCTGCGGATTTTCGCCAGCTCGGCGGCCACCTCAGGCATCTCTATATCACGCCCATGCGCGTGGAACGCATGCGCATACGGACCGGTATGCACTTCACACACCTGCGCGCCCACGCGCGCAGCGGCCTCGATCTGTTCCGGCACCGCGTCGATGAATACGCTCGTCACAATGCCCGCCTCATGCAGACGTGCAACCACTTCGCTGAGCCGCGCCTCATCCGCAAGAACGTCGAGCCCGCCTTCGGTTGTGACCTCCTGACGTCCTTCCGGCACCAACATCGCTCTTTGCGGACGCACTTCGCACGCAATGTCGACCATCGCATCGGTGGCCGCCATTTCAAGGTTCAACTTGACCTGGGTAAGATCGGCGAGACGACGCACATCTGCGTCTTGAATATGGCGACGATCCTCACGCAGGTGGACGGTGATACCGTCGGCTCCGCCAAGATGCGCTTCGACCGCCGCCCATTGCGGATCCGGCTCCCAGGTGCGACGCGCCTGGCGCAAGGTTGCGACATGGTCGATGTTGACCCCAAGTTCAATCACAGTTCCTGCAACTCCTTGAAAACGCGGCGCGACTGCAGGGGCCGTCCGCCCAGATGATGGTGAATGAGCGTACGCAAGAGCAGCTTGGATTCGGCCAGCGTCACGCCATCGGAAAAATTGTTGTCCGCCATCGCCTTCAGCGTACGACCAGACAACAGAATCTGCTCACCCTCCTCAGCCTGCGCATGTTCGCTGCGTACCGGACCTCGTTCGATTATATAGGCGTAGCGCGTATCAGGATCGATTGGCGCGCCGCCAGTGTCGCCGTCAAGCATTAACGCATAGCCGAGCTCACGTAGCAGCGCCAATTCAAAGCGACGCAACACCGGCGGCAGGAATTGAGGTTTGGCAAGCTGGGCCAGCGTTTCGCCATAAATCGCGAACAGCCCTGAATGTGGATCTTCACGCGCGGATAGATTGACCACCAGCTCATTCAGATAATATCCGCACAGCAGGGCGCGCCCGTACAGCAAGGGTTGACCGCCCTGCCATTCTGCACGCACCAGGGTCTTGACCTCGCCGCCGCCCGACCACGCAACCTCAAGCGGCTGAAAGCCCATCAGTACGCCGCGAAGCGCTGAAAGAGGCCGCCGTGCCCCCTTGGCAACGACCGGCACCCGACCGTGGTCACGCGTAAGCAGCTCGACGATCAGACTGGTTTCTTTCCACGGATAGGTGTGCAGCACCCACGCGGGCTGAGCATCGACACGTCGCTTCCAACTCACCGTACTGCTCAGTCGTACCCGAGACTCTTGAGGGCACGTTCATCGTCGGCCCAACCGCCTTTCACCTTGACCCAGACCTCGAGATAAACGCGTGCATCGAAGAGCTTTTCCAGTTCGACACGCGCTTCGGTAGAGATGCGTTTGAGCTGCTCGCCCTTTTTGCCGATGACGATGCCCTTATGGCTTGGCCGATCGACGATCACCGCAGCGAAGATACGGCGGAGATTCCCTTCTGTCTCGAATTTTTCGATCTCCACCGCAATACCGTAAGGCAGTTCATCGCCCAGCAGACGGAACAATTTTTCGCGCAGGAATTCAGAAGCGAGAAAGCGCTCGCTGCGGTCAGTGATGTCCTCCGGGTCGAACATCGGCGGAGCTTCGGGCAGCAGCTGGCGTGCCGTATGCAGCAATTCCTCGACATTGGAACCGCGTTCTGCCGACAGCGGAACGATCGCCGCAAATTCGTGCAACCCCTGCACTTCAGCGATAAAAGGCAACAACTGTGTCTTGTCGCGCAGGCGGTCAATTTTATTGAGTACGAGGATCGTTTGCGTACTGTCCGGCAACAGGGCGAGAACCTGCCGATCTTCGTCCGTAACGCGTCCCGCCTCGATGACGAAAAACACCGCATCCACCGCAGCCAAAGTCTGCGTGACGTTACGGTTCATCGTGCGGTTGAGCGCGTTGCGATGCTTGGTCTGAAAACCCGGGGTATCGACAAACACGAACTGCGCATCGTCATCCGTCAGGATGCCGGTCACACGGTGGCGCGTGGTCTGCGCTTTACGCGAAACGATGCTGATTTTCTGCCCGATCATGCGATTGAGCAATGTCGACTTCCCTACATTGGGACGCCCGACGATGGCGACAAAGCCCGTGCGAAAGCCGGGCTCATCTCCAGTGATTTGATCCGTATCCACTTCACTCATTTTTTTCTCAGGATATCCAGCGCGTATTCGGCCGCCTGCTGCTCCGCGGCACGGCGGCTCGGACCGCGACCGGTTGTGCTTACAGAGAATGCCTCAACCGTACAGCACACCTCGAATTCCTGCGCATGCGCCTCGCCACGCACATCCACGGTGGCGTATGCCGGCAAACTCACCTTGCGCGCCTGAAGAAATTCCTGCAACGCGGTTTTGGCATCTTTCAGGGCGTTCGCCGGGTCAAGCGCAGCGATGGAATCCGCGTAAAGACGGTCGATCACCTCACGCGCCGCATCAAATCCGGCATCCAGGAAAACCGCGGCAAACACGGCTTCAAGCGCATCTGCGAGAATGGATGGGCGACGAAAGCCGCCACTTTTCATTTCGCCTTCACCCAGGCGCAAGGCGTTCCCCAGATCGAGCTCGAGGGCCACTCGGTGCAGCCCTTCCTGTCGCACCAAGGTGGCGCGCAGACGCGACATTTCACCTTCGCTCAGAGAATCGTAACGCGCATACAAGGCCAACGCGATCACGCAGTTGACGATGCTATCGCCCAGGAACTCCAGCCGCTCGTTATTCGGCTGACCAAAGCTGCGATGCGTCAGCGCTTGTTCGAGCAATCTCACATCGCGAAAATGATGGCCGATCAACCCCTGCAGGCGTTTCAATTCCCCGCTCACTAGTTACTCGCGGACGACGGGGTGAATTCAAGCAACAGACTGACGTTGCCCGCTACCGGCACCACCCGCTCGTAATCAGCGCTGACCTCGGTGACGCCACCCTGACGAACGATCAGCAGATCAGCACCGGTGATGCTGGCGACATTGTCTGTGTAGGCATATCGATCAAAGCTGCGTCGCAGCTGCGGAATCGACACTCCATTATCGCCCTCGTCTGCGAGCACGTTAACGATACGTTTGATCGCCATGTATTCATTGATCGCCGGAACGGTCCGAAACGCCAAAAACAGACAGAACGCCACGAACGAGCCAATGATGAGGGCGCCGAGCAAACTCAAGCCGCGCTGGGAGCGCATGCTGGCAGGCAGTTTCGCAATCAATGGAATCCTCCCAAACGCTTCAGGTTGCTGAAATCGAAACGGATAAAGCTGGAATTGAACCAGATGAAGAATGCGCGGCCGACGATATTCTCTTCGGGTATGAAGCCCCACACGCGACTGTCGCTGCTCGCATCGCGGTTATCGCCCAGAGCAAAATAATGCCCTTCGGGAACGGTGCAGGTCAGACCGGAGGAAGTATACGTACAGTTTTCACGATGCGGAAAATTCATCGCACTGGAAATGTAGGGCGGCACGTCCGGCTCGATCAACACCGCGTGCTCTTTATCGCCGAGCTTTTCGCGAAAGCGCGGTGAATAATACAGGCGTTCCGGATGGAGATATTCGCCGTCCGGAACAAGCGCAATGTCCTCGCCATTGATCGTGAGGCGTTTGTTGCGATACTCGACTCGGTCCCCCGGCAAACCGACCACGCGCTTGATGTAATCCATTGACGGATCTTGCGGATAGCGGAAAACCATCACATCACCGCGTTGCGGGTCGTTGATGCTGATGATCTTCTTGTTGATCACCGGCAAACGAATGCCATAGGTGTACTTGTTCACGAGGATGAAATCACCCACGTGCAGCGTCGGAATCATCGAGCCGGACGGAATTTTGAAAGGCTCTGCGATGAATGAACGCAGCGTAAACACCACCAGAATCACCGGAAAAAAGCTCGCGCCATACTCTACCCACCACGGACTGGGCGCACCGGCAGCACGCATCTTGCGTGCGTGGAAACGATCGTAGGCCCATAACGCGCCGCTCACAACCAGCAGCACGAACAGGATGAGGGCGAAATTCACGGCTGCTCCATCAACGGAAGAACATAGAAACGGACGTCAACGTCATTTGCCGTCGTCCGTGCGCAACACTGCAAGGAAAGCTTCTTGCGGAATTTCAACGTTGCCAACCTGTTTCATTCGCTTCTTACCTTCCTTTTGTTTTTCGAGAAGCTTCTTCTTCCGTGAAATGTCACCGCCGTAACATTTCGCCAGCACGTTCTTGCGTAACGCCTTGATGGTTTCGCGTGCGATGATGTTGGAGCCAATCGCGGCTTGCACCGGTACGTCAAACATCTGGCGCGGAATCAGGGCGCGCAGCTTGGCGGCGAGCTCGCGTCCGCGAAATTGTGCGTTTGCACGGTGCACAATGATTGACAGCGCATCGACCGTCTCGCCCCCGACCATCACATCGAGTTTCACCAGATCGGATGAGCGGTACTCCTTGAATTCATAATCCAGCGAAGCATACCCGCGCGATACTGACTTGAGACGGTCGAAAAAGTCCATCACGACTTCATTCATCGGCATGTCATAGACCAATTGCACCTGATGGCCGTGGTAACGCATATCCACCTGCGCGCCGCGCTTTTGATTACACAGCGTAATCACCGGACCCACATATTCCTGCGGCAGGAAGATGGTGGCGGTAATGATGGGCTCCCGGATTTCTGCGTATTTGCCAGGCGGAGGCAGTTTGGAGGGGTTTTCGACGTAGAGGGTCGAATCGTCATTGAGCACGACTTCATACACGACCGTCGGCGCGGTCGTGATCAAGTCCATGTCAAATTCGCGCTCAAGACGTTCCTGCACGATGTCCATGTGCAACAGGCCCAAAAACCCGCAGCGGAAACCAAAGCCCAGCGCTTGCGACACCTCCGGCTCGAAATGCAAGGCCGCATCATTCAGCCGCAATTTTTCAAGTGAGTCGCGCAGTTGTTCGTATTCGGAGGACTCCACCGGATACAGGCCGGCGAAAACCTGTGGCTTGATATCCTTGAAGCCCGGCAACGGTTTGCTTGCAGGATCTTTCACGGTCGTGATCGTGTCACCCACCTTCGCGGCTGCAAGTTCCTTGATACCGGTGATCACGAAGCCGACTTCACCCGCGCGCAATTCTTCGCGTTGAATCGAATGGGGCGTAAACACGCCGACCTGGTCGCACGGATGTTGCGAACCGGTCGACATCAGCTGAATGCGGTCTTTCTTGCGCAACACGCCATCCACGATGCGCGTCAGCATCACCACACCAACGTAGTTGTCAAACCACGAGTCAATGATCAGAGCCTTCAAGGGCGCATCCGGCCGACCTTGCGGTGGCGGCACGCGAGCCACCACCGCTTCCAGCACATCTTCCACACCCAGACCGCTTTTGGCCGAACACAGGATCGCTTCGGAAGCATCTACGCCGATCACATCTTCGATCTCGCTACGCGCGCTCTCCGGATCGGCCGCCGGCAAATCAATTTTGTTCAGAACCGGAATGACCTCTACGTCAAGATCAATCGCGGTATAGCAATTGGCCACCGTCTGCGCTTCGACCCCTTGCGCTGCGTCGACCACCAGCAGCGCGCCTTCACAGGCAGACAGGGAACGGCTGACCTCGTACGAAAAATCCACGTGTCCCGGCGTGTCAATGAGGTTCAGGCTATACACCTTGCCATCCTTCGCCTTGTACTGCAGTGCTGCAGTCTGGGCTTTGATGGTGATGCCACGCTCGCGCTCGAGATCCATCGAGTCGAGCACCTGCTGCTCCATTTCGCGCTCGGCCAATCCGCCGCACATCTGGATCAGACGATCCGCCAGGGTCGACTTGCCGTGGTCGATGTGAGCAATAATGGAAAAATTTCGGATATGCTGCATCAATAAAAAAGGGTGCCCAACGACACCCGGAATGGTTGATTTGGGGGCGTGTTACACACACCGCAAGGATCAAATTCTACCCGAATTCGGCCACGTGAGCGCGCACAACGTCTTCGTCAAGACGGTAATGACACAGCTCTCGCCCACCGGCGAGCAACACGGGCACTCGTTCGTCCCATTTTTCCAGGAGAATCGGGTCGGCATCCACGTCGAGCACCCGCACGCTCCAGCCGAACTCTTCAGCCAGCGGCCGCAACTGCTCAATCATCACATCACACAGATGACACCATTCGCGCCCCAGCACAATGAATTCGCGCGCGCCATTCATCTCGGCAATTCCTCAAACATGCCTAACCGCATGTGCAATTTTAAAAATACCCTGATCGAACGGCAATGCGGACGCGCCTCATCAAGTTTCCGGAAAGACGTGCATACACGGCGCGTCGGGACGCCGCATTTCGATATTCAGACTCTTTCTCCAGCGTCGGCTACGCGTGAGCGCACGGTGGATGCACACTGCCAGCACAAGGCCTGCCGCCGCGCCCACCGCCGCAGCGCCATCCCCGCCCACCGACAGGTTACCCAGCGCTGCGCCGCCGATCATCAACAGCACTCCCAGGCCGTAGCTCGCCAAGGCTCCGCGCAGTGCCACACCGTCCGGCATTTGCAACACAACTTCATCCCCGACCTTCACACCCAGCGTATCGGGCAATTCGAATTCGGACTTGGGCGGACGCAAGGCATAGGCGATGCGCACTGAACGGCACCCGCCCGGCTCATCACACCGACCGCAGCCTTCCTGGCGGTCAAGTACAGCCAAACGTGCTCGACCATTGTGGACCGTGAGAATGCGTGCCCGCGCTTCAATCATTGCTCACGCTCCATTGCATGGGCGATACGTTTGACCGCGCGCGGCGGAACTTCGCCCAGCGCGGTCAAAAGATGGCCTTCGACGGCGCGACGATAAATATTGATCGCCCCGTTCTCCACCATGCCCAGACGATCCGCCTTCACGTCTGCGTCCGGCTCGATGAAAACTGAAATCGATGTGAGCCCGTCACCATAGACCATATGCATCACATCACGCTGATCGCGTCCAAGCGGACGACGCACGACAAACTCAAGCTCAAAGCCAGGTAACGGCTCACTCAACCGCCACCCGTCTGCATCCTCCACATTGTCCCCTTGGGCCGACACAAGCGTCCAGCCTTCCTCAAGGGGCAATTGCGGCGGTTCGGCGCCACTCAGGGCAACCTCATTTCCGATCTGTACATTATTGAACTTGAACTGCTCGATGGTCGCGCCAGCCTCGTCGATCATGTTTGCCTTGAGCAGCAGACCGGTCGCAACATCGGCCCACAGCATATGGCCATAGCGCAAGTCATCCCGTGGGTCGAGCACGATGAGCTGGGCATCCAAGCCCGCCACGCGAGAAACGTGCTGGCGACTGACCGTATAGTTTTCGGCAATACGACTTGCCTTGAGCGGAAGACGGCCGGGAAAGACGCGCTGCAGGGCGACGGAATGATCGGTAATCACCGTTTTGCGTTCAGGCAGCACACACCACACCGTGTCCCCTTGGCGAATCACCTGTCGCGGACTGCCATCGAGCACTTCCAGACGTTCCCGCTCGACATGATCGTCATTCACGTGAGTGATACGGGAGGTCTCGAAAATACGGCCGGTTTGATACGTGAAGGTACCCGAATAATTCAGTTCCTGCGCGGCGGAGGAAATCCGCGACAGCCACGCCAGCGGATCAGACAGACCTTCCGCCAGCGCCGACGAACAGAACAGCGTGAAGCATGTCGCCGCGGCGGCGAAGTGCTTGCTCAACGCGACTCTCCGTGCGGCTCCGAAACCGTACGCACATACTGCACGACACCGGGAATCGGTCCGCCGCTCATGGCCTGATGTACAAACAGATATTCGCGTTGGGGCGCATGGGCATCCGCAGCGAAACTCATTGCCGGCGAATCCACCTCAGCAATCCTGACCGCCGGCTCGACCTCAGCGAGCGCGGGCGAAGCATCCAGCTCGGCAGGGCCGGCAGGGTACATCGAGAACGCAACGATCCCGACTGCAGCCACCCCCATCACCGAGGCAGCGATCGGCATCAGCGAACGTCCAAACAACGTTTCCGAACGCCCCGCCGACGCGGCAGGCGCCAACACCGTGGGCTCCTCGTCGAGACGGATCATCACGCGCGACACGAGATCCGCATTGCCCCGGGCATCCCCGCGCATCGCATCCCCGATCAAACAATATGCGTCCCAACGCTCACGCATATCCGGCGCGGCACCTAGCGAACGCAGCACGGCGTCGGTTGTTGCGGCATCCAGCTCGCCATCAACGAATGCAGAAAGTTTTTCTTTCATCAGTTTACCTACCAACGTTTATCCGGCGTCGTATCGAGCAACGGGCGCAGATGATCCGCAATCGCCTCGCGTGCGCGAAAAATGCGTGAGCGCACCGTTCCGATCGGACACCCCATGATGCTGGCGATTTCCTCGTAGCTCAGCCCTTCCAGCTCACGCAACTGGATGGCTGTTCTCAGCTCTTCGGGCAGGTCGGCCATCGCCGCGTCGACCGTGTCCGCAATCTGGCGAGTCATCAATAACCGCTCCGGAGTGTTGATGTCGCGCAGCTGATCCCCTTCATCGAAGATCTCAGCCTCGGACGAATCAAAACTGGTTGACGTCGGAGCTCGCCGCCCCTGCGCAACCAGATAGTTCTTCGCCGTATTAACGCCAATCCGGTACAACCAGGTGTAGAACGCACTCTCGCCCCGGAACGAACCCAACGCGCGATACGCCTTGATAAACGTTTCTTGTGCAACATCTTCCACCTCCGCCGGATCACGGATCAGGCGAGACAGCAGCCGGTGCAGCTTACGTTGATACTTCGACACCAGCAGGCCGAACGCCTGTTTGTCGCCGCGCTGCACGCGTTCGACGAGTACCTGATCCAGTTCGCGATCGCTCATGCGCGGAATATATCTCTGTAGGCAAAACCACCGCAGTATAACGATGCGCGAAGGTACGGCAAACCCCAGACTCCTTTGAAAGACATGAGGCCGCAGGAATAGTTCAGTGGTCCTGTGGCCTCGGCGTGAAAAAATCCGCACGCCCTCACATCCGAAGCACCGCGCTGCGCACCGTTCCCTCCGGCATCTTGAAAAATCGATCCGAACAGCCGCCCGCCGGCTCTCCGGTTTTTGCTGGCGCGACGGCTTCGTCCAGCACGCCTGAGCCCATCATTCTTACGCTCGGATAGACGTGTTGCTGAAAAATCATTGGGCGTACCATCGTTGCAACGCTGGATCTTTCTACAAGCCGCAAAAGCAGATCATAGCGTGATATGCTGGCGCGGCATTTTATCGTCGAGAACGCCTCACGTGACTCAGACCTACGATGTCCTCATCATTGGCAGCGGCGCCGCCGGTCAATCGCTCGCATTGAGATTGGCGGAACATCAACGTGTGGCGCTTGTCACCAAACGCACGCTCGAAGACAGTGCCAGTTCATGGGCTCAAGGCGGCATCGCGGCCGTGCTCGACGCCACGGACAGTATTGAAGAACACATCCACGACACCCTGCTTGCCGGCGCCGGTCTCTGTGACGAGCGCGTGACCCGCTTTGTAGTCGAAAATGGCCATCGCGCCATCGAATGGCTCATTCATCTCGGCGTGCCGTTCACGCGCGAAGCAGGCACCTCTACGGGTTACCACCTCACACGTGAGGGGGGGCACTCTCACCGACGCATCATTCATGCCGCCGACGCCACAGGCGCAGCCATGCAGCGCGCCCTGACCGACCAGGTGCGCGCCCATCCACGCATTGACGTCTTCGAACGCCACATCGGCCTCGATCTGGTCATGGCCGACAAGGTCGATGGCAGCACGGAGGGTTGTCTGGGCGCTTATGTCTTCGACATCGAGCGCGATCACGTGGTCACGATTGCCGCGCGCAACACCGTGCTGGCCACCGGCGGCACCGGCAAGGTCTATCTGTATACGACCAATCCCGATGTAGCCACCGGCGATGGCGTCGCCATGGCCTGGCGCGCCGGCTGCCGCGTGGCCAACATGGAGTTCATCCAATTCCACCCGACCTGTCTGTATCACCCGCAGGTCAAATCGTTCCTCATCACCGAGGCCGTGCGAGGTGAAGGTGGCGTGCTGCGTCTGCCCGACGGGACTCGTTTCATGCCCGATCACGACGAACGCGCCGAACTGGCACCGCGCGACATCGTCGCGCGCGCGATCGATTTCGAGATGAAAAAACGCGGGCTCGACTGCGTCTATCTCGACATCAGCCACAAGCCCGCCGATTGGCTGCGCGAACACTTCCCGACCATCCATGCGCGCTGTCTTGAATTGGGCATAGACATCACGAAGGATCCGATCCCGGTCGTTCCCGCCGCACACTATTCCTGCGGCGGCGTTGTGACCGATCTGTCTGCACGCACAGACCTGCCCGGCTTGTACTGTATCGGCGAGACGGCCTACACCGGTTTGCACGGCGCCAACCGGCTCGCCAGCAATTCATTGCTCGAATGCGTGGTGTTTGCCGAAGCTGCGGCGCACGACATTCTGAACAGCGAGCGAGAATTTCCCCCGCCTCTGCCGAAATGGGACGAGAGTCGTGTCACCGATGCCGATGAAGAAGTCGTGATTTCTCACAACTGGGATGAGCTGCGCCGTTTCATGTGGGATTACGTTGGGATCGTGCGTACCACCAAACGACTACAACGCGCGCAACATCGCATCCGTCTGCTCACACGTGAAATTCATGACTATTATTCGAATTTCCGCGTCAGCAATGACCTGATCGAATTGCGCAATCTGGTGGTCACAGCGGATTTGATCGTGCGCTGCGCCATGCGCCGACGCGAAAGCCGCGGTCTGCACTACTCACACGACTATCCAGAAACTCTTCAGCGCGTGCGGCCCACCATCCTCAAGCCGCGTCGCTGAACTGCTCTGCGTCTCGCTTCGCCGTCACGGCCCGATGCCGCAGCCATATTCCAAGCGCCCGCCAGTCATCCTGGGTGAAGTCCGCCCGTAACAACATCCGGGCGTGTGTCATCCAGGCGCCCTCTTCCTGCCACCTCAACCACACGGCCCATCCCGCATCCGTCGGAGAACCCGTCACCCTGGCCGTGGCGGCCACACCATCGCGAAAAACGGTCAACAGGCCGTCGTCTTCAAGGCGCAGAAATTCATTCTGACGCGCGTGACGAACCCACAGCAGAGACAAAAAGGAAAAGGCGAGCAGCCCGATCGCGCCGCTCGCCAACAACAGGGGTAGAGCCGTCAAAAAACCGCTCGCCGCAAATGCATGCAACACAGCGAGCGGGATCAAAGTGCGACCCGACGGCGCAATGCTGAGCGTACGCGGGAAAACCCATACGCCCTGCATCAAATCAGAGTCGGCGGAAAGCCAGCGTACCGTTGGTTCCGCCAAAACCGAAGTTGTTCTTCAATGCGACATCAATTTTCATTTCACGTGCGGTATTGGCACAGTAATCGAGGTCACATTCCGGATCCTGCTCGAAGATGTTGATGGTCGGCGGTGACACCTGATGATGAATCGCCAATACCGTAAACACCGACTCGAGCCCACCGGCGCCGCCGAGCAGGTGGCCCGTCATCGACTTGGTGGAGTTGACCACCAGTTTCTTTGCCACATCCGGACCCACCGCGAGCTTGACCGCTTCCGTCTCGTTCTTGTCACCGAGCGGGGTGGAAGTGCCGTGCGCGTTGAGGTAGTTCACCTCATCCGGGTTGATGCCTGCGTTGTTCATTGCATTTTGCATGCTGCGACATGGCCCCGCCGTATCCGGTGCGGTCATGTGATAGGCGTCGCCACTCATGCCGAAGCCAGCCAACTCCGCGTAGATTTTTGCGCCGCGTGCCTTGGCGTGCTCATACTCTTCCAGCACCAGCACTCCAGCGCCCTCGCCCAGCACGAAGCCATCTCGACCTTTGTCCCACGGACGACTTGCCGTTGCCGGGTCGTCATTACGCGTGGACAAGGCCTTGGCCGAGGCGAACCCGCCGATCGCCAGCGGCGTGACCGTGGATTCAGCCCCGCCCGCAACCATTACGTCGGCATCACCGTATTCGATCAAGCGTGCCGCCATGCCGATCGCATGCAAGCCGGTGGTGCAGGCTGTCACAACCGCGATGTTCGGCCCTTGCAGGCCGAGCATGATCGACAGATGGCCGGAAATCATGTTGATGATCGTTCCGGGAATGAAGAAGGGCGAAA
>DATGNI010000018.1:0-2839 GCA_035306825.1 Azoarcus sp.
AAAGCCGAAGACCGGGAGCGCCGTGCCGCGCTTGAAAACCGCTGATATACTTCGCCGTCGATTCGAAAAGAGGCCTCAGAAAAATGGAGTTCGATAAAGAAGTTGATGCGCGCGGTCTGAACTGCCCGCTGCCCATCTTGCGTGCGAAAAAAGCCCTTTCTGAACTGGAGAGCGGCCAGACCGTGAAGGTGTTGGCGACTGATCCGGGCTCAACCAAGGATTTTCAGGCGTTCGCACGTCAGACCGGCAACGAATTGGTCGGGCAAAATGAAACGCCGGAAAAGGTCTTCGAGTTCTATCTGCGCCGCAAGTAAACACCATATTCAAGCGACGTCGGCGCGTTGTTCACACCGAAAAGCGTGCGACCGTCTGATGCATGGTACGCGCCATCTCCTCGAGCGCATTCACGGCTGATGAAGTCTCGGCCAGCGCGGCAGAGTTTTCGTCGCTGGAGCGGGCAATCGTTTCCACCTGGCAAGCCAGCGTGTCACTCGCTTGAGCTTGTTCGCGCAAGGCGTTGGCGATTTCTTGCGCCACGTTGACCACCCGCAGTGAGCCTTCTTCGATGCGTTGGATGGCTTCTCCTGCCTCGCGTGCAAGATTTGAATCATCATTGACCTTGTCGACCACGCGATCCATGTCCTGGATCGCGACCACCGCTGATTGCTGCATGGTGCTGATGTTGTCCGTGATCTCACGCGCGGATTGCGCCGAGCGTTCGGACAGCTTGCGCACTTCGTCGGCGACCACCGCGAATCCGCGCCCCTGTTCGCCGGCACGGGCGGCCTCGATGGCAGCATTGAGGGCCAGCAGGTTGGTCTGTTCGGCCACTTCCTGAATCACTTTCACAATGCTGCTGATGGCGCTCGATTGATCGCCTAAACGTTGCACCGCTTTGGCGGCTGCGCGCACCGATTCGGCTGTCTGCAACATGCCGTCGGCGGTGTGGCGAACAACTTCGCCACCTTCCACCGCCGTGCGCGAAGATTGCTCCGAAATGTTCAGTGTCTGATTGGCGTTGTCGCGCACCTGGCTGATGCTGACGGTCAGTTCCTCGACGGAAGCGGCCGAAGTGGCCGTGGAATCGTTGAGCGTGCTGACGTTGTCGTTAATGTGCGCCACGGTGGAGGCGACTTCGGCACTGGTGTGTTGCACCTGCTTGGCGTGACGATTGATTTCGTGCACCAGGTTCTGAAACTGTTCAAGCATGGCGTTGAGGCCTTGTGCTACGGCTGCGATTTCGTCTCCGCCGCGAACGTCGGCGCGCAGTTTCAGATCCCAGTCGTGACACACCGCTGTCATGGTGCCGGAGAGGCTGTTCAAGGCGCGGTGGATGCGGCGGATGATGACCCACGCGAACAGCGCAACAATTGCCGTGCCGACCAGAAGGGTGATGAAAATAGCGTTGCGTGCGGTGAGGTAGGAGGCCCGGGAGGACACAACCTGTGACTCCATGCGCGCCGCCTCGCTCTGTTGAATGGTGGTAACCAGTTCGTCCAGACCCGTGCTGAAATCACGATCCATGCCGCGCACGGTAGCGTCTATCCTCTTGCCGGCCTCCGGATCGGCGGCATGAAAATTGCGCAGCGCCGCCCGATAACGGGTGCCCAGTGTGGTGTGCTCGGCGAGCAAGGTGCGAAGTGTCGTGGATTCGGGGTCGGCGGCCTGAAGGTAGGATTCCACCTCCTCAAGATGAGCACGCACGACGCTTTCCTGCTTTTCGAAACTCGCCAGGTAGCGGTCAAACAACATCGGATCGTTCCCCCGGATGAGAATGTTCTTCCATTCCTGCACCTGAGTCTTGAAGGCCGAATCGGCGCGGCCGACCGCAATCAGCGCCGCCACGCCGTTACGTACTTCGGTGGAGCTGTTTTCCATCGTCTGGTTAAACGCGCGCAGTTGGGAAAAACCGAGCAGACCGACTATGAGCAAGCCGATGCAGGCGGTTGCCGCCAACAGGATCAGACGGGCGCGGACGGACAGGGGCATGGAGATCTCCGGATAGCTTCATGGGCCGAGGAAGACGGCCTACTCGTGTTGACGGAAGAAACCCCGCGCAACTTCAGTCAACCATACGGATCTTTGTGTACCAAGGTATTACAACGCAGCGAATTGGAAGCTTGAGACGAAAAAAGCCCGGCAGCACGGGGTGAGTGCATGCCGGGCGGGTTTCCGTGCATCCAGTGTCAGGCCAGACGGTCGTACTGCGGACGCAGCTTGTCGAGGGTGGCGGCGAAATCGGCAAGACGTGTGCGCTCCTGCTCGACCACGGCGGCGGGCGCGCGTTCGACAAAGCGGGCGTTGCCGAGTTTTCCTTCGGCTTTGGAAATCTCGCTTTCGAGGCGGGCGATTTCCTTGGCCAGTCGGGCACGTTCGGCGGCAACGTCAATTTCGACTTTCAACATCAGACGGTGTTCGCCGACGATGGCGACCGGCGCGAGCTCATCCTGACTGATTTCGTCCACCAGCTCCACCCCTGACAGCTTGGCCAGCGCAGCTAGTGAATCGACGTAGGGGCGTACGGTGTCGGCGTCGCCCGCCACGACCAGCGGCAGACGTTGAGCGGGGGAGATGTTCATTTCACCCCGCAGATTGCGGCAAGCGTGAATCATGGCTTTCAGTTCGGCCATGCGTGCTTCGGCGGATTCGTCGATACGTGTCAGATCGGCTTGCGGGTACGCGGCGCACATGATGCTGTCGCTGTTTTTGCGTCCTGCCAGCGGCGCAACCGTCTGCCACAGTTCTTCGGTGATGAACGGGATCAGTGGATGAGCCAAACGCAGCACCGCTTCGAGTATGCGCAGCAGGGTGCGACGCGTGGCCCGTTGCTGGGCGGCGT
>DATGNI010000019.1:0-4850 GCA_035306825.1 Azoarcus sp.
CGATCACCGGGAGACCGGGCGAACAGGACGATGCGGGCCACGAGACGATCCGAGAAAGCGCCCTGCGGCAACGGCCGAAACTGTTCGAACATCAACGCAGCAAGAAGCGTAAACAGGCTCATGGCCCTCCCTTAAGTCGCGATCCAGCCCCGCCAGACAAACTCACAGAAGCAGGTCTGGTCGCTCAGGCTGGACGATCTGGTGCCGGCCGCCACGGTCGTGGCGCCCCATAATTTGCAAACAATGAAAACCGCTCAGGCCGGCACCGGAGACTTCAGGTAACGATGCAGGGAAAGCAGAATCGCCGCAGTCGTACCCCAGATATCGTGCCCTTGCCAGATCACCGAATACACGCGCCGCGGCTGCCCCTTGAATTCAACATCACGCTGGCGGTAATTGGTCGGATCCATCAGAAAGGAAAACGGCGCCTCGAAGGATTCCGCCACCTCGAACGCATCCAGCTTCAATTCAAACGGCGGGTGCACCAGCGCCACCACCGGCGCAACGCGAAAGCCCACGCGGGAATAATATTCCGGCAACGCACCCAGCACTTCCAGCCGATCCGCGCCCAGGCCAACCTCCTCCTCGGTTTCCCGAATGGCCGCCATCGCCGTCGAACCGTCCCACGATTCGATACGCCCCCCCGGAAAACAGACCTGGCCGGGATGGTGATGCAAATGATCCGCGCGACGCGTCAGCAGCACCGATATCCCTTCCTCATAGACCACCAATGGCACCAACACCGCGGCAGGGGTCAAGGTGTTGGGCGGCACCGCATCAGAATCGGGACTGACTCCCGGATGAGGATTGTTGCGAAAATAACTCCGCAATTCGTCCGGACTCATCGTGCTTCACCCTCTCATGACAATCTTGCCTGTTATTCACACTCACACATGGCGCCTGCCTACGCACGCCGCATCACAGACGCACAACAGCCATGGTAGCGCAGTCAACAAACAGGCGGTACATCACGAGGTTCTCAGAGGCGACGACGCAACGACAAAATGTTGCCGCCTCGTCATTCATCGCATGCCGCCGCGCGCTCGATGCGCACGCGTCCGACCGCGTTGATGACGATTCGGCGCTGATGTTCGTTGCCGCATACGCGGATGCTCCCCATCTGCAATGCGCCGGTGACCGCACGTGTCGTCCCGATCGGAACATAGGAAACATACTGCGCCATCGATCCATTTCCAAACGCAACCAGACCTTTCGTGAAAGGTGCAAGCGAACGAATCACCTCTTCACCCTCATCAAGCTGCGCATTACCGTTGCCATCCACAAACATCAGCCACCGGGCATTCCAACCCACCCCAGCTTCGCACGTTTGTCCGTCGTGACTGGTGCAAAGCGTCACACGCCGTCCGCGTCGCACCGCTTCTGATCGGGCCAACGTAATTTCCGCATGCAATGCATTGGCAAAAGACGTCAAGCGCATGTCATTGGCAAGCCCCGAAAATGTCGGCACTCCAATCCCAAGCAAAATCGCAGCCAGCGCCAATGTAACCAACAACTCAGGCAAGCTGAATCCGTCCAGAAAATTTCGGCGACAGCGGCACATGAACACCCCACGGGCATGACCTAAAAGTAGATCCACCCATCCTAAATATGCAAAAAGAATATTTCTTTCATCTTGCTACCTAGGGGCGGAACAATTACCACTCGTCTCGCATAAACGCGCCATTCGGCCGTCTGTCGCATGTCATAGACCGAACATCGGGTTTTCGCTCTTTATTCAAACTCTGCGACCTAGAATTCATTCAAATCTTTCTCCAGTGAACATCTATGTTTGCGCACCAAGGTTCCGCTACGGCAAATCGTCGTCAAAACTGCGGTTTCACGCTGATCGAGCTGATGCTCACAATCACCGTTGCCGCCGTTTTGCTGGGCATTGCGGCTCCGTCCTTCAGCAACATGATTGCTTCGTGGCGACTTACCAGCCAGACCAACGAAATGGTTGCAGCAATCCATCTGGCCCGCGCGGAAGCCATCAAGCTCAACCGACCGGTCATGCTGTGCCGCACCGACGACATCAACGACACCGCCTGCGCTGCCACCAGTGCCGATTGGGCGCACTGGATCGTCGCCACCACGGATCTCGTCGCGCGGCAAGGATCGCCGGAAAACACCGGATCCATCCGCATCACCAGCACTTTCACAAACGACACCCTGCAATTCGGCCCCAGTGGCCTGCCCTTCGCCAGCGCCGATTTCCTCGTGTGCTCCACCTTCGACCTGGCCGAAAATCAGCGCCTTATTGAAGTCGGCCCCGGCAACCGGGTCTCCGTCACACGCCAAGCGGGAGCCTGCGGATGACCCCCCTCAAAACTCTCCGGCGCCAAGCCGGCATTTCATTGTTGGAAGTACTGATCGCCATGCTCGTGCTTTCATTGGGATTGCTCGGTCTTGCCGGGCTGCAAATGAGCGCGCTTCGCAACAATCAAAGCGCGATGGAACGCAGCATGGCCGTGGTAGAGAGCTATTCCATTGTGGATGCCATGCGGATCGCACCCAACGCAGTCGACAACGGTGACTTCGACCTGTCTCTGGAAGACAGCCCCGCAAGTGGCACCTTTGCCGGAAATCAGCTCATTGAATGGCGCGGCCGATTGCAAGACCTTCTCGGCGAAAGTGCGCGTGGCGCCGTAAGCTGCGCCGATTCTGTGTGCACCGTCACCATCGAATGGGATGACCAACGTGGCACATCCGGCTCCGATGCCCATCAAGTCATTACCGAGGCGCGGTTATGACCACCTTCAAACATTCCGCTCGTCCTCTTCGGCAATACGGCCTCACCCTCGTCGAGCTCATGATCGCTATGGTGCTCGGGCTGTTGGTAACCGGCGGTGCCATTTCAATCGTCATAGCAAACGGCCAGACCAATCGTACCAACATCGCACTTTCGCAAATCCAGGAAAGTTCCCGCACCGCCTTCGAACTGCTGGCGCGCGACATCCGTCAGGCGGGCGCCACTGGCTGCGGCAACCTCGCAGATCAAATCGACGCCTCGGGCCTGAACGGTAATACCGACCCGATGCTGGCCGTGCCCTGGACCGGCATACGTGGCTACGCTGCAAACACCGCGGCACCTGGCGTTACAACCGGCAGCGATGCCGGAAATCGTGTCGCAGGGACCGACGCGATCCTCGTTCAAAGTGTGTCCGGCGGAGGCTTCTTGCTCGTCGACGTCGACAGTGAAGCCACTTCGCAGAATGAGGATGGCGAAGACGACGCATGGAAACGCAGTTACGAATTCCACGCCCCCGCCAATGCAATCAGCGACGGCAATCTTCTCTTGGCCTGCAACTCAGGCGGCGCCGTGATCTTCCAGGCGAGCAACGTCAGCTCCAGCGGCACCACCGTTACAGCATGGGACGATGCCGATGGCGCGTTCTTCAACACCGCGGACAGTGGCATGGTCTCCCGGCTCAACAACGTCCTCTGGTACATCGGCAACAACGGTCGCCCGGAAGAAGGCGGGCGCTCACTCTATCGTCGTCTTCTGGGCGGTAATGCCGAAGAAATAATTCCCGGCGTCAGTGATATGGAAATTCTCTACCGAGACGGAGAAGCAGACGATTTTGCTTCTGCCCCGGGGAACTGGGGGGGAATCACTGCAGTGCAGATCATCCTTACTACCGACAGCCTGGATGCCCGTGTGGGCGTCGATGACGGCAGATTGCAGCGCAGCTTCACTTCCCTGATCGGTCTTCGGAATCCGCGCATATGACCTACCCGACTTTTTCCTTGCGAAAAACACCTGATGCCCAGCGTGGCGCGGCTTTGATCGTTTCGCTGATTCTGCTTGTTGTGGTCACTCTGATGGGACTTTCCGGCATGCAGAACACCGCACTGCAAGAACGCATGAGCGGCAACATGTATGACCGCTCAATCGCCATGCAAGCCGCCGAAGCCGCACTGAGCGCCGCGGACGAAGCCCTGCGGGCGGACCATGAAGCCTTCAGCGTTGATTGCCGGGAAGATCCGCAAGACACTCCAAACTGTAGTGTTGTGCCGCCTCTAACGTTCAGCGGCACCGACAGCAACTGGACCAATGTGGACGAAACCTTGCAGGTCAACACCCAACTGTCTGCCGGAGACCCGCAATACCACATCCAAATGATCTACGAGGGTCAGGAACCTAACGGCTCCGACCAGACCGCCGGGTTCAGTGACGCCGCATTGCAATACGGCAGCGGCCTGAGCAACGCTGCTCCACGCGACGTGCGCATCTATCGCATCACCGCGCGCAGCCAAGCGCCAGACACTACGACAAACCGTGCAATCGTGGTCTTGCAGACCGTCGTGCGCCGCACCATTTGATTTTACCGATCCCGGTTACCCCCGAGGACAGGCCATGAAAATACATTTTTCCATCTTGCCCACCTGGTTACGGATCGGCTGCATTCTGCTGGGCTGTCTCTCCGGCCTGGTTCATGCACAAAACACTCCCGACATTGATCCGGCCCCACTGGTCATTGCGAAACCCTTGCCACCAAACATCATGTTCATCATGGATGATTCGGGCTCGATGGCTTGGCAACATATGCCCGGAACTGCCGCCTCTTGGAGCAGCAGTGAGCCCAGCGGACTGCCCGGACGCAACATCATCGCACACGACATTCGGCTGCGCGCCTCGAATGTCAACACCCAACTGTCTGCCGGAGACCCGCAATACCACATTCAAATGACCTACGAAGGCCAGGAACCCAACGGCTCCGACCAGACCGCCGGGTTCAGCGACGCCGCATTGCAATACGGCAGCGGCCTGAGCAACGCTGCTCCACGCGACGTGCGCATCTATCGCATCACCGCGCGCAGCCAAGCGCCAGACACTACGACAAACCGTG
>DATGNI010000020.1:0-2160 GCA_035306825.1 Azoarcus sp.
TGGAAATCACCGACCTCAACCGCTGCTACCTGGAGCGCGGTCAGCTCAACGTGGAGATCATGGGCCGTGGCTACGCCTGGCTGGACACCGGCACGCACGAATCCTTGCTCGATGCCGGCCAGTTCATCGCCACGCTGGAACACCGCCAAGGGCTCAAGGTCGCCTGCCCGGAAGAAATCGCCTTCCGCCAACAATGGATCAACGCCGCGCAGCTGGAGGCGCTGGCGCAACCGTTGCTGAAGAACGGTTACGGTAAATACCTGCTCCGCGTGCTGGGTGAGAAGATTTATTGAAGATGAGAGCTACTCCTCTTTCCATCCCTGAAGTCTTTCTGATCGAACCCGAAGTGTTTGGAGATGAACGCGGCTTCTTTTTTGAAAGCTTCAACCAGAAGGCTTTCGAAGACGCCATCGGCCGTCCGGTCAGTTTTGTGCAAGACAACCACAGCCGCAGCGCCAAAAACGTGCTGCGTGGTCTGCACTATCAAATCCAGCAACCACAAGGAAAGCTGGTGCGCGTCACTGCGGGTGAGATTTTTGATGTGGCCGTGGATCTGCGCAAATCCTCCCCCACGTTCGGGCAGTGGGCAGGGGCCATCCTGAGCGCGGAGAACAAGCATCAGTTGTGGGTGCCCGAAGGCTTCGCGCATGGCTTTGTTGTGCTCAGTGCGTCGGCGGATTTCCTCTACAAAACCACCGATTACTACGCGCCAGAACATGAACGCGTGGTCATCTGGAACGACCCTCAGATTGCCATCGCGTGGCCGGAAGGCATTCAGCCGGTGCTGTCCACGAAAGACGCCAACGCCCCTTCGCTAGACGTGGCCGAGATATTCGAGTGACATTGCGTATATCGAAAATGATTACAGCCAACCATTGGTGCGGCTGTAATCATCCGATGAACCCGGGTGTGTGCAGCGAAGTGGCCCGGCCTCTGGCTGAACCGTTTTCGGTGAATAGAGACAACGGGCCACCCCAGCGACCGCCCTCGCACGGGCGGAATCGCTGGATTATTGCAAGAACGCCATCACGGCCGGATCGACCGAGGCGATGCGCTCTTTGACATGTCGAGCGTCAGTGGTGCGCGCCCATGTATCACTGGCGTTGAGCAACACCATGACCACCGGTTCGTCGCCCACCCAGGTTTGCATCACCAGACAGCGTCCGGCTTCGCGGATGTAGCCGGTTTTGGACAGGCCGAGCCGCCATTCACCCTCGCGCACCAAGGAATTGGAATTGCGGTAGTGCAAGGTTTTCCCGCCCACCTTCACATAGCGCTCGGGACTGGTCGAAAAATTGCGGATCAGCGGATACGTTGCCGCCACCGAAACCAGCCGGGCAAGATCGCTGGGGCTGGAAACGTTGCCCGGGTTCAGGCCGCTGCTGTCGGCAAAACGGGTGTGCGTCAGGCCGAGCATGCGCGCTTTGATATTCATCGCCTGAATGAAAGCCTTGGCGCCGCCCGGATAGTTGCGTGCCAACGCAGAAGCGGCACGGTTTTCCGACGACATCAGCATGATGTGAAGCATTTCCTCGCGCGTCAGGGTGGCGCCAATAGCGAGGCGGGAGCGGGTTTTCTTGAGGTGGTCGATATCGCCGTCCGTGACGGTGATACGTTCTGACAAACGCTGATTCGCGTCGAGCACCACCATGGCCGTCATCAGTTTGGTGATCGAGGCAATGGGCACCGCTTGGGTCGCGTTCTGCTCGAACAGCACAGCCCCGGTACGTTCATGCACGACCATATACGAGGCAGAATGCAGTTCCGGAAACTCTTCCCAAAACGGCCCGGCAGCCAACGCCCCGAACGAGGTCACCGCCCCCGCAACGCAACCTATCAACCATGCAAAGAATCGAGGTTTCATTTTCTTATAACCAGAAAATAATGCTTACAGACAACACTTCAGATTCAGTAGTTTTGGAACAGAATCCGAAAGATAGCAAGTAAACTTCACTCACTTTATTCAATAAAAACGCAAACCCCTGTAAACAAATAAAAAATTAATTGCTCACAGGGGCCAAATAATGCCTGTATTTTGTCTGGAAGAGCTTTCGGATTATCCCTTGGCGGCTTCCACCGAGGCCAGCGCGGCCATGTTCACGATACGCCGAACCGTGCATTCCGGCGTCATGATATGTACCGGCTGAGACGCCCCCAACA
>DATGNI010000021.1:0-3924 GCA_035306825.1 Azoarcus sp.
CCCGGCGGTAAAGGGTATGTCGTGGAACTCGGCGAGCCGTGGGAAAATTATCCCAGTGGCGACGTCGAGGCCGATATTGTGCGCATGAACGCCTGGATTGAATCGGTCGTGCGCACCATGCCCGAACAGTATTACTGGGTGCACCGCCGTTTCAAAACCCGTCCGGAAGGCGAGGCGCGGCCGTACTGAACACGGATCACCGCCGCATGTGTTCGGCGCAGCCGGGGCCAGATTCGAACTGTTCGGGTCGGTGTTCGGACGATCTCGGTCAATCGTTTCCTGTCGCGACCGGGCGCGTCGGATCACTGCACCATTCACTCCAGGATCCGGGATACAGCCGGGCACCGGACAAACCGGCGATTTCCATTGCGAGCAGGTTGTGGCAAGCGGTCACGCCGGAACCGCACTGGTGCACCACGTCGCTGGCCGAGTGGGTGCCCAGCAGGGCTTCGAATTCGCTGCGCAACTCATCGGCCGGTCGAAAACGGCCGTCAGCCGTGAGGTTGTGACGGAAAAAACGATTGGCTGCGCCGGGAATATGTCCGCCCACTGGATCCAGGGTCTCGTTTTCGCCCGCAAAGCGGTCCGGGCTGCGAGCGTCAATCAACATGATTTCAGTGCGTTCGAGCGCGGCGTGTACGCCCTGCGCATCAAGGGTGGTGGCCGGGGCGGGGCGCGCGCTATAGAGCGCTGACTGGGATTCGCGAATGCGGCTTTCTACCGGGTGCCCGGCGGCGATCCAGGCCGGCCATCCTCCGTCGAGTACCGCCACGTTGGAATGTCCGATCCAGCGCAGCATCCACCACAAACGTGCAGCAATTGCGCCGCCTGCTGCGTCGTAGGCGACGACCTGATCGCCAGGCTGAATGCCGCGTGCGCCCAGATGAGCAGCGAATTCGTTCGGGTCGGGCAAGGGGTGGCGTCCGTTACGGCCGTTGCATGCGCCCGACAGGTTGTCGTCGAGATGCAGAAACCGTGCGCCGGGAATGTGCGCTTCGGCATAGGCGCGCCGCCCGGCATGGGGATCGTTGAGATCGTGGCGGCAATCGACGATGCGCAGTCTGGCCTCGCCGAGATGGGCGGCCAGCGTGGGCACATCCACGAGTGTCGTCCAGTTCATTCTTCGGTCGTTTCTTCGCTGGATGCGTCGAGCCACGCGAGCGCCTCGGCCTCGTCGTTGAAAACCATCACGGAGGCCTCGACGAAGAACTGGTTGAGCAGTGCGCTCCATGTAATCCACTGACTTTCCGTGAGCACCGCGATGCGGTGGGGAACTTCGCGATGCTCGCGCGTGAGCTTGAAGTCCTCCAGCGCAACGTCCAGGGTAAAGCCGGCCATGTTGCGCAGGTCCAAAAGGATGCCCTGCGGACCTTCAAAGCGCGACTTGTAATCGAACAGTTCTTCAAATTCCTGATAATCGGCGAGGGTGAATTTGCCGAATATCGCGACCGAAATTCTTTGCGGGCCGTGATCGATGGTGATCATTCTTTCTCTCCGCGACAGGTGATTGGGATCACTATAAGACGGCTTTGGAGGGGCGTCGAGAGGTGTGTGGTGATTGGAAGGGCCTATCCGCCGTCGGCCCAGTCGCACGCGCGCTCTACCGCGCGGTGCCAGCGCGCCAGGATTGCCTCGCGTGCGTCACTCGACATGCGCGGCTGAAAACGTGCTGCCTCTAGGCGGTGTGCGGCGAGTTCGGCCTGGTCAGACCACATGCCGCATCCCAGGCCGGCCAGGCACGCCGCCCCGAGAGCGGTGGTTTCAAGCAGGGCGGGGCGCACCACCGGCACGCCAAGAAGATCGGCCTGCATTTGCATCAACAGATTATTGGCGGCGGCGCCGCCGTCGACGCGCAGCTCGGTCAGTCGGCACGCCCCGTCGCGATCCATCGCGGTAACCAGATCAACGGTTTGCAGGGCAATCGCCTCCAGCGCGGCGCGCGCAATATGTGCCCGCGTGGTGCCGCGTGTGAGGCCCAGCAGCGTGCCACGCGCATGCGGATCCCAGTAGGGTGCGCCAAGGCCGGTAAACGCGGGCACCAGCACCACTCCGCCGCTGTCCGGCACAGTGGCGGCCAGTGCTTCGATATCGGCGGCGCGCTCAATGATGCCCAGTTCGTCGCGCAACCATTGAACCAAGGCGCCGCCAATGAAGATGCTGCCTTCCAGCGCATAGATCTGCCGGTCACCCTGGCGCCATGCGATCGTCGTCAGCAGTCGATTGCGGGATTCCACCGGCTGTTCGCCGGTGTTCATCAATAGAAAACAACCGGTGCCGTAGGTCTGTTTGGCCATGCCCGGCGCGAAGCAGGCCTGTCCGAAGGTGGCTGCTTGTTGGTCGCCGCCGATGCCGGCGATGGGGATGGCTGCGCCCAGCAGGTCCGCACGCGTATGACCACATACGCCGATGCTGTCGACCACCGTGGGCAGCAGCTTGGCAGGGATGTCGAACAGCGTCAGCAGGTGGGAGTCCCATTCGCCGCGATGAATGTCGTAGAGCATCGTGCGCGCAGCGTTGCCCGGATCGGTGACATGCAGCGCGCCGCCGCTCAGATGCCAGATCAGCCACGTATCAATCGTGCCGAAAGCCAGCTCTCCGCGCTCCGCCCGCGCGCGTGCGCCGGGCGTCTTGCGCAGAATCCATGCGAGCTTGGTGGCGGAAAAATAGGCGTCCAGTTCGAGGCCGGTGGTGCGCCGGATCGTCGGGGCGTGACCGGCTTTGCGCAAATGCTCGCAATCGGCCGCGGTGCGACGATCTTGCCACACGATGGCAGGGGCAATGGCCTGTCCGGTGGCACGTTCCCACACCACGGTGGTCTCGCGCTGATTGGCAATGCCCAGCCCGGTGATTGCGGACGGCGCAATACCTGCTTCGGCGATGGCGGCGCGCGCACAGTCGATCTGCGTGGTCAGGATTTCATGCGCATCGTGTTCGACCCAACCCGGTTGCGGATAATGCTGGCGAAACTCGCGCTGCGAGGCGCCGCACATCCGTCCGTCTTGATCGAACACCATTGCGCGGGAACTGGTCGTGCCCTGATCGAGTGCCAATACATAGCTCATGGTCAGAACATGTTCTCACGCGGGTAACGGCAGGAGAAGTGCGGGAAGTCCTGAGAGGAGCGCCGGCACAGGTCGAATAACCGGGTGTACGCGTCTTCCGCCGGCCGGAACGCGGGGTAAGCTGCGTCGAGAACGCGCTTGTTTTTGCCCGAATTCTGAAGTTGCGCGTATGCGCGGAGGATGACGCGACGCTTTAGCGAACCACCATGTTGTCACGGTGAATCAATTCCGGCTCGTCGATATAGCCGAGCAAGCTGGCGATGCGATCACTCGGTTGGCGCGCGATGCGGCGGCATTCCGAACTGCTGTAATTCACCAGACCTCGTGCGATTTCGTCGCCTGCTCGGTTGCGACAGGCAACGATTGCGCCGCGTTCGAATTCTCCTGCCACTTCGGTGACGCCCACGGGAAGCAGGCTGCGACCGTTGGCCAGTGCGCTGGCTGCACCGTCGTCGACAACGAGGCTGCCGGCCAGCGTGAGGTGGTCCGCCATCCATTGCTTGCGCGCGGCAAGCGGCGTGCTGGTGGCGTAGAGCAGGGTGCCGAGCGCTTCGGCGGAAGCCAGTCGGATCAACGCATCGGGTTCGTGCCCGCTGGCGATGCAGGTGTGGGTGCCGCTGCGTGCAGCACGTCGCGCCGCGAGCACCTTGGTGAGCATGCCGCCCTTGCCAAGACTGCTGCCGGCGCCGCCTGCCATGGCTTCGAGCGAAACGTTTTCCGCACGTTCTTCGCTCACCAGCGTGGCGTCGGGCCGTTTGCGCGGATCGGCGGTAAACAGACCGCGCTGATCGGTGAGGATGATGAGTGCGTCGGCCTCGGTCAGATTGGCCACCAGCGCGCCCAGGGTGTCGTTGTCGCCGAA
>DATGNI010000022.1:0-3386 GCA_035306825.1 Azoarcus sp.
GGCGATGAAAAACATTTTGCGCCAGACGGTCGGGTGCCGGGCCTCTTTTGAGGCACGAAAAAAACGCCCCGTTCAGACGGGGCGTTTTCAGACCGTGCAGGGCACGCAATCAGTTCATGGTTTCTTCGACGCGCTCACGCAGCTGGGTGTCGGATTGAAGCGTCACAGCGATGCTGTTGTAGGTATCGACGTCCAGGCCGTTTTTTTCGACGGTCCGAACCATTTTTTCCAGCGCCTCGCTTTGCAGTTCGGCCGCTTCTTCTTGATCGGTTACGCCCACCAGACGCTCTGAGTAATCCGCGCGAATTTCTTCAATTTCCGGCTGGACTTCCACAAAGTTTTCAATTTCCTCATCGGAAAAACTGGCCCGTGCAGGCGCCGGTTGGGTGGTGGGAGCTTGGCCCGGGGCCGATTGGGCGGCCGGAGCGCCGCCTTGGGTCGGTGCGCCTTGAGCGGGCGCGCCTGGAGCCTGCGCCATGGCGGCCGGGATACCGAAAGCGAGGACAAGACCGCACATCAGAGGGGTAAGTCGTTTCATCATGGTTCTCCTTTTTGATGGATTGCACCCTGTCTCTTGCGAAGATCGTGCCAGCTTGGTTCGATTTCTTTCTAATCCCTTAAAAAACAATGTTTTGTGTGAGTTTTTCGTAGAAGGGTCTGAATGAATCCACGTTGACGAGTCCTCAATGTGTGTGTCACTTTGACTCATGTGTCAGCCACGCTGAAGTGTCCATGATGAAAATTCAGGTCTTTCCTCGCAGCCTGCGCAGCGTGCTCGCATTGCAGGTTGCGCTGCCGGTACTGGCGGTGCTGGCCACGATTCTCGCGATTTCGCTCGCGGTGCTCGGCCAGTTCGTCGAGAACCGCATGCAACGGGATCTGCAATTGGTTGCGCGGGCCATTCATTTGCCGATGATGCAGGCGTTCGCACGCAATGATCTGGCGCAGCTGCAAAGCAATCTGGCGTCGGTGTTCAGCATGGGCGAGGTGTATGGCGCCTATTTGCTGGACAGTGAGGGACGCCTGATCGTCAGTCTCGGGAGTGAACGTCCGACCCGGAAACAGGCCGGCGATACGATCAAGCTCTCGCTCGAGGGTGAGTTCGAGCAGTACGAACAGATTCGCGGCCAGAACGTGTATTCCTTTTTCCTGCCGTTGTTTGATGCGGTCGGCCAACCGGACGGTCTGCTGCAGGTGACGCGGCTGCGCAGTGACATCGATCGCGCCCTCAAACGCTTGACGATCGGAACCTGGGCGGGCTTCGTGTTGGCGGCGTTATTGATCTTTGCGACGTTGTCGTTGGGGCATCGACGCGGCATTGGCCGTCCATTGGCCGAGCTTGTCGGCAGCATGCAGCGGATTGAGAGCGGGGAGTATTCGCACCGTGCGGAAGAGCAGGGGCCGCTGGAATTGCGCCAACTGGCCCGCCGTTTGAATGAAATGCTCGACGCAATCCGGGATGCCGAAGCCCGTGCCGACGCCCAGCGTGACGAGAATGCGCGGATCGAAGCGCAGTTACGACGCAGCGAAACGCTCGCAGCCTTGGGGCAATTATCGGCGGGGGTTGCGCATGAACTGGGCGCGCCGCTCTCGGTGGTCGATGGGCGTGCGCGCCGCCTGTTGCGTGCGGCGGATGACGAGCAGCAGGTTGAGCTGAACGAGATTCGGGAACAGGTGGCACGGATGACTTCAATCATCGAGCAGTTGCTCGCCTTTGCGCGCGGCTCTCGCACCGACCATTCCCGGCTTGAGATCGCCGCGCTGGTGCTGCGTAGCGTTGCGCTGGCGGCCGACGAAGGCCCCGCCGCGCGATTGGATGGAGGGCCCGATGCGTATGTGCAGGGCGATGCGCTGGGGCTCGAGCAGGCGCTCGTCAATCTGGTGCGCAATGCACGTCAGGCGAAACCCGGCGGAACGGTCTCGATTGCCTGGAGAAACGAATCAGGACACGTCGTCATACAGGTCGATGATGATGGGCCAGGAGTGCCGGAGGCGGTACGCAAACGCATCTTCGAGCCGTTTTTCACCACCAAGACGCCGGGCGAGGGCACCGGTCTGGGGCTGGCCATCGTGCATCGCGTCGTGCGCGAACATGGCGGCGAGGTGCGGATCATGAATTCACCCGCTGGGGGCGCACGCTTTGAACTATGGTTGCCGGCGGCGCGCGAAAAGGAGATTAAGAATGCGTGATCGACCACTGATTCTGCTTGTTGAGGATGATGCTGCGCTGGCCAGGCTGGTCGTGGATGAGTTGGAGGCCGACGGTGCGCGCGTGGAAGCGTTCTCCGATCTGGCTGGCGCGCGCCACTGGCTAGGCGCCAACCATCCGGCGCTGGTGGTGACCGATCTGCGTTTGCCGGACGGCAACGGCATGGAGCTGGTGTATGAACTGGCGGGTGGCGAACAGCCTCCGGCGATCATCGTCGTGACGGCTTTTGGCAGCGTGCGTCAGGCGGTGGAGGCGTTGCAGGCCGGTGCCGACGACTTTCTCACCAAGCCGCTGAATCTGGACCATTTCCACATTTGTGTGGAACGGGTGCTCGAAACGCATCGCCTGCGTGACGAATTGAACCGCTTCCGTCGCCTGTCCAGTGCCGGAAACGATTTTCACGGCCTGTTCGGGCGCAGCGCGGCGATGCGTACGCTGTTTGACCATATCGGCGTGGTCGCACGGGCGCACGGACCGGTACTGGTCAATGGCGAAAGCGGTACCGGCAAGGAGTTGGTGGCGCGCGCGGTTCATGCGGAAAGCGAACGTGCCGAGGGTCCCTTTCTCGCGGTCAACTGCGCGGGTGTGCCGCAAGAGCTGATGGAAAGTGAGTTTTTCGGCCATGCCAGCGGTGCCTTTACCGGCGCGCGCGGCGCCCGACGAGGCCTGCTGCAACAGGCGCATGGTGGCACGCTGTTGCTCGATGAGATCGGGGAAATGCCGCTGGCGCTGCAAGCCAAGATGCTGCGTGCCTTGCAGGATGGCTCGATCCGTCCGGTCGGACAAGATACTGAGGAACACGTGGATGTGCGCATTGTCGCGGCGACGCACCGTGATCTGGCCCAGCGCGTTGCGGACGGCGATTTCCGCGAGGATCTGTATTACCGCCTGGAAACGTTCGCGGTGGATGTGCCGCCTTTGCGCGCCCGCGACGACGACATCGAATTGCTCGCGCAGCGCTTTCTCGCACGTTTCGCCGCGGCCCAGAATAAACGGGTGAAAGGGTTTTCGGCCGAGGCGCTGGCGCGGCTGGAAGCCTATTCGTTTCCGGGCAACGTACGGGAACTGCAGAACGTGGTCGAACGTGCGGTTGCTTTCGCGCGTGGCGCGCAGGTGGAAGTCGACGATTTGCCGGCACGCCTGCTGGAATCCGACGGCAAGGCGATGCCCCCTGCCG
>DATGNI010000023.1:0-5742 GCA_035306825.1 Azoarcus sp.
ATGCGCGGTAAAAGCGTCACCTTCCATACAGCACTTGCTGTCGTAAACGCCGTCACGGGCCAGCAAACCGTCACCAGCGAACCCACCACGGTACGTTTTCGCGAACTGACCGACGCCGAAATCACACGCTACATCGAAAAAGAAATGCCGCTCGATTGCGCCGGAAGCGCGAAATCCGAAGGCCTCGGCATTACGCTGCTCGAAGCCCTGTCCGGCAACGACCCGACCGCCCTGATCGGCCTGCCGTTAATCGCGCTATCGAAGATCCTGCGTGCCGAAGGGATCGAACTGCCCTGACCCAACCCGCGCAGGGCCACGCAACAAGCCTCTAAGCGTTTTCGCGCAGCCACACGCTCAGATCCGCGATGGAATCCACCACCGCCAGGGTCTGCGCCTCTTCCAGCGCCGCGCGCAAATGCGCCCCGTACCCCACTCCAACCGCCTGGACACCGGCATTCTCCGCCATCGCGAGATCATGCGTGGTATCGCCAATCATCAGCGTACGACTGCGATCCACGCCAAACGTGTCCATCAACTGCTCCAGCATCTCCGGATGCGGCTTGGAAAAACACTCATCAGCACAGCGCGAAGCGTGGAAAAACGTGCCCAAGCCACTTGCCGCAAACGCCCGATCCAATCCTTTACGTCCCTTGCCGGTGGCCACACCAAGCAAGCGCCCTTCTTCGGCGAGCGACTCCACCAGCTCAAAAGCGCCATCGAACAGCATCAGGTCATGATCGATTGTCAGATAATGGCGACGGTAGCAATCGACCATCCGCGGATAATCCTCGTGCTTCAAGCCAGGCGCGACGTACGCCAACGCCTCCTGCAGACCCAGACCAATCACGTGACGGGCGCGCTCATCGGAAGGCGCAGGCAAACCCATGTCGCGGCAGGCGAACTGGATCGCCCGCGCGATCGCCCCGGCCGAATCCATCAAGGTGCCATCCCAGTCAAAGACAATGAGCTCGAAATGGTTCTTCATGTCGGCAAGGTATCCATAAATTCAATCAGTTCGGGCGCCAGAGGCGCCTTCAGATCCAGCATCTCCCCCGTCAGCGGGTGCGCAAAACGCAACCGCGCCGCGTGCAGGAACATGCGTTTCAATCCCGCTCCGGCCAGGCGCTTATTCAGCGCGAAGTCACCATATTTGTCGTCACCGGCGAGCGGAAACCCCAAATGCGACAGATGCACGCGAATCTGATGCGTACGACCGGTTTTCAACTCAACATCCACGAGACTGAATTCGCCGCGCCGCTCGACCAGCCGGACGACACTGTGCGCCGGCTTACCCTCTTCCGCCACTCGCACGCGCCGCTCCCCATCCGCCGCCAGATATTTGTACAGCGGGAATTTCACATGCTGCAACGGATTGCGCCATTTTCCCGCCACCAATGCGAAATAGTGCTTCTCGATCGCGCTCGAACGCTGCATGTCGTGCAGCACTCTCAACGCCGAGCGTTTTTTCGAAATGATCAGCAAGCCGGACGTTTCACGATCCAGCCGGTGCGCCAATTCCAGCATGCGCGCATCGGGACGTTGCACACGCAACTGCTCGATCACCCCGTAGCTGATGCCACTGCCCCCATGCACCGCCCGCCCGGCCGGCTTGTCAATCACGACTATCGCGTCATCTTCATACACGACCGGCAACGGCGTTCCGACCGGCACGGCGCCCGCCGACGTTTTTTGTGCGACGCGCAGCGGCGGGATGCGCACTTCATCACCTTCTTTCAAGCGATAGGTCGGGCCGATGCGCCCACCGTTCACGCGCACTTCACCGCTGCGCAAAATGCGGTAAATGTGGCTTTTCGGCACACCTTTGCACATTCGCAACAGGTAGTTGTCGATGCGCTGACCGGCTGAACCATCGTCAATTTGCTCGCGCATCACGGCCGGACGAGGGGATGAAGTCATCGGCGTATACCCATCCATTGTGGGTGCATCAAATTGCCGGGCGATGACAGACCTTTGCGTTGTATCGGATTCATGCAATATACTGCGGGTTGGTTTTTCAGGTCACGAATGGGTTCATCCGCAAGAATATTTTCCGGAACGACCCTTTCAGAGCCCACTGGAGATGTTCGCAACGCGACACTTCCGCTGGAGAGCTCCCTGAAACACTCCGAGTTACCTCGAGCGCGGTGAAAAGCGCCGATGGTAACCCAAGCGACGAACTTCGATCCAACAGGATCGAAGACCCTAACCGTTACGCGCAGCACACGCAGGATAAAGAGTTCCGGCCCATAGGCGGGAACTCCAAAAAAACGACTCGCCGACCCATCACAGCAGACGACCCACACCGGATGAAGAAAATCTACACAATCCGTCCTTGAGCCTGAACGCACGTTGATGGTGCGCGCCGTTCGTCCTGCCCGTGTCCGCGCGGGAGTACGAGACAAATGAAGCGCATGCTTTTCAATGCGACGCAGGCCGAGGAACTCCGCGTCGCGATCGTTGATGGTCAAAAACTGATTGACCTCGACATCGAATCGGCCGCAAAAGAAGAACGTAAGAGCAATATCTACAAGGCAGTCATCACCCGTATCGAGCCCAGCCTCGAGGCGGCCTTTGTCGATTACGGTTCCGAACGGCACGGTTTCCTGCCCTTCAAGGAAATCGCGCGCAGCTACCACGCGGCCAACCCGGACGGCGGCAAAGCCCGTATCCAGGACGCCCTGTCGGTAGGCCAGGAGCTGATTGTCCAGGTCGAAAAAGACGAACGCGGCAACAAGGGCGCGGCGCTGACGACCTATATTTCGCTCGCCGGTCGTTATCTTGTCCTGATGCCGAACAATCCGCGTGGCGGCGGCGTTTCGCGCCGGGTTGAAGGCGAGGAACGTGCCGAGCTGCGCGAAATCATGGACCAGCTCGAAACCCCTGCCGGTACCAGCCTGATCGCACGCACGGCGGCAATCGGTCGCACCGCTGAAGAACTTCAGTGGGACCTGAACTATCTGCTGCAGTTGTGGCAGGCGATTGAAGGTGCGGCAACCTCACAGACCGGCGCGTTCCTGATCTATCAGGAAGGCAGCCTCGTGATCCGCGCAATCCGTGATTACTTTCAACCCGATATCGGCGAAATCCTGATCGACACGGACGACATCCATGTGCAAGCGTGCCAGTTCATGGCGCACGTCATGCCTGACAATGTCGTCAAGGTAAAACGCTACAGCGACGACGTACCGCTGTTCTCCCGTTTTCAGATTGAACACCAGATCGAATCTGCCTATGCACGTCAGGTCAGCCTGCCGTCGGGTGGAGCGATCGTCATCGACCACACCGAAGCGCTGGTCTCGATTGACGTCAACTCGGGCCGGGCGACCAAAGGCTCAGACATTGAAGAAACCGCACTGCGCACCAACTGCGAGGCGGCCGAGGAAGTCGCTCGTCAGCTGCGTCTGCGCGACCTGGGCGGGTTGGTTGTGATCGACTTCATCGACATGGAGTCGCAGAAAAACCAGCGGGAAGTTGAAAACCGTCTCAAAGAAGCGCTGCACCATGACCGTGCCCGCGTCCAGACGGGCAGGATCAGCCGTTTCGGCCTGCTTGAACTGTCACGCCAGCGCTTGCGCCCCGCTCTCGCCGAGGCGAGCTACGAGCCCTGCCCTCGTTGTACCGGCACCGGCCACATCCGCAACATCGAATCCTCCGCCCTGCATATTCTACGCATCCTCGAAGAGGAAGCCATGAAAGAGAACACCGGCGCGGTGCATGTCCAGGTCCCGGTCAGCGTTGCCACTTTCTTGCTGAACGAAAAACGTACCGATATCGCACGCATCGAAATGCGTCATCGGGTACAGATCGTCATCGTCCCGAATCGTCATTTTGAGACGCCGCAGTACGACATCGTCCGTCTGCGTCACGACCAGCTCGACTCGGAAGAAGCCGTCCCGGCCAGCTATCAAATGGCCGCCGAACCCGCTCCGGACGAAACCCGCCTGCCGAGCGACGAGACAGCCCGCCCGGCCCGCCCCGAAGCCCTCGTCAAGGGCATTGCGCCCAGTCGTCCCGCTCCCGCTGCGCCGGCGTCCACTCCCGAAGCCCCCGCCACGAGCCACGACAAAGGTCTGCTCAGTCGTCTGTTTGGCTGGCTCCAACGTCCGGCCGCCGAAAGCACCCCTGAGACGCCGGACAAGCCTGCCGCCAAACCCCAGCGTCAGGAACGCCGCAACGGTGAAAGCCGTCGCGGCAATCGCGGCCGACAGCGTGAGGAACCGCAGAGCGAAGAGCAAAACCGCCGCGGTCGGAATCAAAACACCCGCCACAGTGACCCGGCAGAAGAGACTCCCTCTGCCGGCAACAGCGGAAACAACAACGGCAGCAACGGCAGCAACAGTGGTCGTGGCCGTCGCGGCCGCGGTCGTGGCCGCGAATCTCGCCCTGAGGACGTGACGCCCGTCGAAGCGACACCCGTGAAGGAAAAAACCGCACAGCTCGAAAGCACTTCGACCAACGAAAACAAAGCGCCTGAACAGGCAGCCACCTCCGGAGAAAGCACTTCGCCTCGCCGCCGTCGTCGTCGCGGTCGTCGTGGCCGTGGTGGTGCCGACCGTCAGGAATACACTGCAGCAGCCACCCCCGCGTCGGAAACAACAACGGAAGACGGCCACAAGCCGGCCGCCGAGACGCCGGAAACGCAGTCTACGTCCACACCGCCTTCCATGGAGCGCGCGGAACCCGCTGTTCAAGAAACCGCACAAGCCCCGGCCAAGGTGAACGCAGTCGAACAGACTCCGGAAGCCGACACGCACGCGCAACCAACAGAAGCGGTGACGCAATCGGCGGCGAAAAAGGAAACGTCCGAAGCCCCTACCGCTTTGGTCGTAACCGAGCATTCAGCAGACGAAAGCGCGAAACCCACCGCTGCGGAGGAAGCCGCCATTTCCGAAGCCGCGCCTGCTGCTGCCGAAAGTGAGCATGTGGCGGCGCCTGCAAAGGATCCTGAACCTGTGAAGGCTCCTGAACCTGCGAAGACGCCTGAAGCTGTGGAAGCACACGCAGAGTCTTTCGCGGAAACCAGCGAAACGACGGAAGCAAACGCCATTCCACAGACGCAGGCCTCTACATCGGCCGAACCGGAGCCTACCGCCAGCGCTCCGATCGATCTTGAAGAGTCCATCAAATCGACCGGTCTCGAGCTGATCGAAACCCGTCCGAACTCGACATCTGCCATTCGCGTAGAACAGCCGAAACCTCAGCTCGGTCGCCGCCCACGTCGCCCGCAGCCGGTGCCGGAAGAACCGCTTCAACAGGTCGAGACGTACAGCAAATAGGCCTTCATGCCGCGGCATGAAAAAGGGTCGCCTACGGGCGACCCTTTTTTGCGTCCATCCTTGCACCTTACGGCGCAATCGAACCCTCACATCTCAGGGAAAGGCTCCCCGTGACAGCCTCCAGCTGAAAGCCCTGCCTGGCATCCTGCATGAAGAAGCCTCCGAGAGGATCATTGCCACCAATCATCGGGCTGGATACGCTTTTCTCCTTCATTCACCGAGGCGCAAAAGCGCGCCTTTTACATTACACGGACAGAGTTCATCTGCACTGTCCCTAGGAGCAATACCGTGTAGTAAAGACCCGGCATTACGCTGCTTCAGCCTCCTTTCACTTACTTCATCCAACCAATGGCGGTGGGCAACCACGTCGCAATTTCCGGGAAAAGCATCACCAGGGCGAGCCCGATAATCTGCAAGCCGATGAACGGAATCACGCCGAGATAGACCTCGGTCACCTTGAGCTCCG
>DATGNI010000024.1:0-5117 GCA_035306825.1 Azoarcus sp.
CGGAACCTGAGCCCGAGCCGGAACCTGAGCCCGAACCGGAACCTGAGCCCGAACCGGAACCTGAGCCCGAACCGGAACCTGAGCCGAAGCCCGAGCCGAAGCCGGAACCGAAGCCTGAGCCCAAACCTGAACCGAAGCCCGCCCCGAATTTGATGGGAGACCTAAACGAGCGGCTCGCCCAGGAACGTCAGGCAGCGGCGGCGAGCAATGCAGCAGGCCAAGCGGACTACACCAATCTGTTGCGCCGGCACATCCGGCAACACGTCATTGTGCCGCCCGGCCTGCAAGGTAATCCGGAGGCGCATTATCGCGTCACCCAATTGCCGGACGGCTCCGTCGTGACGGTCCGGCTCATCCGTTCTTCGGGCGATCCGCGGCTCGATGCGGCCATCGAACGTGCGATCCACAAATCGAGCCCATTGCCATTGCCGGACAACCGCGCGCAGTTCAGTCGCGAACTGAATTTGACCTTCCGACCGCTGGACACACCATGAGATGGGTATAAACGCATATATGCACTACGCTTTATTCACCGGCAGGCAAAACCGCAACCGGTCTTGCCTGAATGATCGATCCGTACACGATAGATAGTCACCGCCATGAACATGCAGCCTACACTCCGATTCATCGCCGTTTGCTGGCTCGCGCTCACCGCGACGTTTGCGCAGGCCCAACTCGCTGTCGAAATCACCGGATCGAGCGCATCTCAATTCCCGGTGAGCATTCCACTGCTTGAGAACGAGGGCCAACTAAACGAAGGCGTTACCGACATCGTGCGCGACGACCTCGAACGCAGCGGTCTGTTCCGCATTGTCGATACCGGCCTGCAAACCTTCCCGGTCAGTGAAACCCCGGACATGCTCGCCATGCGTGCGCTGGGTGCCGACGCTTTGCTCAGCGGCACCGTCACCCCACTGGGCGACGGTCGTCACAATATCCAGATCCGGCTCTTCGACACCATCCGGCACACTGAATTGGGAGCCCTCGCGCTAGCCATGAGCGAAGGCCAGCACCGCCTGATCGGCCACATGATTGCGGATTTCATCTACGAAAAGCTCACAGGCGAGCCCGGCTATTTCGCCACCCGTATTGCTTATGTGGCGACCAATGGCTCGCGTCACGAGCTTCAAGTCTCCGACGCCGACGGTCACAACCCACAAACGGCACTGGTTTCATCCGAACCGATCATTTCCCCGGCGTGGTCACCCGACGGTCGCAAGCTGGCCTATGTATCCTTCGAACAAAAGAAACCGGTGATCTACTCGCACGACCTGGCGAGCGGCCAACGCACTCAGGTCTCCAACCACTTCGGCTCCAACTCGGCGCCGTCCTGGGCACCGGACGGACAGAAACTGGCCATCGTGCTAACGCGTGACGGTCCGTCACAGATCTATGTCGTCAACGCCGACGGTTCGGGCCTCAAACGTCTCAGCAATTCGAGAAGCATCGACACTGAGCCGGTGTGGTCGCCCGACGGCCAATCGATCTATTTCACCTCCGACCGTGGCGGCAGTCCGCAGATCTATCGCATGCCCGCCAGCGGCGGCCAGGCGCAGCGTGTGACCTTCGATGGAACGTACAATGTCACGCCGCGCATCTCTGCCGATGGCAAGACACTCGCTTACGTCACACGTCACAACGGTCGTTTTCAGGTTGCGACGATGGACCTCATTTCCGGCACAAGCATCGTACTAACCGATGAGGCCGGTGTAGAATCTCCGAGCTTCGCGCCCAATGGACGCATGATCCTTTATGCTTCCGGAGGCTCGGGTCGTAGCTCGCTTTCGGCTATTTCGGCCGACGGCCGGGTCCGCCAGACCTTGTCCAGCCAAACGGCCGGACAGATTCGCGAGCCCGCGTGGGGCCCGCTCCCACGCAATTGAAGAAATACCGACCCAACCAACCAAGAAAGAGGGATCCAAAATGAAAAAAGTCCTCCTGCCTGCACTGCTTATTGCGTTGCTTACCGCCTGCGGAAGCACCCGCACCACGGATGACACGGCCGCAACGGGCGATGTCAGCACTTCCGCCACCGGAGCCACCGGCATTTCCGCCACGGACCTGGCTGCGCTGAACGACCCGAACAGCATCGTTTCGCGTCGCTCGGTGTATTTCGACTTTGACAGCTTCACCATTCGTCAGGAATTCGTCGAACAAGTCGAGGCACACGCCGCGCTGATGCAGGCCAACCCACAGGTTCAGATGCGCATTCAGGGCAATACCGACGAACGGGGCAGCCGCGAATACAACCTTGCACTCGGTCAGAAGCGGGCCGAAGCGGTTAAACGCGCCATCGTTCTGCTCGGCGTCGACGCTGGCCGTGTCGAATCCGTCAGCCTGGGCGAAGAGAAGCCGCGTTGCTCCGAAGCGACCGAAAGCTGCTGGGGTGAGAACCGCCGCGCTGACATGCTGTACTCCGGCGAGTTCTGAGTATGACAGGGCGCCTTACCGTCGCCCTGCTTGTTGCCGCACTGGGCGTGGGCTCGGCCCACGCCCAGTTGTTCGGCTCAAGCACGCGCGAAGACACCAATCAACGCCTGAGCGATATGAGCCGGGCGCAAGTTGAACTGATGAACCAGAATGACGCCCTGCGTGAAGAACTTTCACGCATGCACGGTCAGATCGAACTGCTCACGCACCAGATTCAGTCCATCCGGCAACGTCAGCAGGATTTTTACGTGGACCTCGACAACCGTCTGTTGCGTCTGGAAGGCGTCGATCCAACCCAGCTCGGCGGTTCAGGCGGGAGCATCCCGAACGACGCCGGCGCGCAGGATTACGATGCTGCCCTGGCCCTTCTGCAAGATGCCAAATATACTGAAGCACTGGCCGCTTTCCGCGCATTCATTGCCGCCAATCCGGACAGCAGCCACCAACCCAACGCTCATTTCTGGGGTGCCAACGCAGCCTTGAATGCGAAGGAAATCGCCGCCGCGCGAAACATGTTCGACACCGTCATCAGCCGCTGGCCGCAACATGACCTGGCGCCCGATGCAATGCTCGGCGTAGCGAATTGCCAGCTGCTGCTCAATCAGGAGAGCGCTGCGCAGAACACCTTCCGCCAGATCGTTTCGCAATATCCAAATAGCGCTGCAGCTCAGACCGCACAACAACGAATTCAGTAGTGACCTCTCCTTCCCTGACAACGTCCGCCGCCACTACGGACAACCCGACCTCCCTGCGCGTGACCGAGATATTCGCGTCGATCCAGGGCGAGTCGACCCGTTCCGGTTTGCCCACCGTCTTTGTACGACTCACGGGCTGTCCCTTGCGCTGCACCTGGTGTGATACCGAGTATGCCTTTCACGGCGGACAAAACCGTCCCCTCCAAAGCATCCTCGATGAGATCTTGGGCCACGGCCTGAAACACGTGTGCGTCACCGGCGGCGAGCCGCTGGCCCAGCGCGCCTGTCTTGAACTGCTGACCGCATTGTGTGACCACGACCTGTCCGTCTCACTGGAAACCAGCGGCGCGCTCGATATTTCGAAGGTCGATCTGCGCGTATCGCGCGTCATGGATCTCAAAGCGCCCGGCTCCGGTGAAGTCGACCGCAATCTGTGGTCAAACATAGAGCAACTTCGCGTCGGCGATGAAGTCAAGATCGTGTTGAAGGATGAAGCCGACTATCACTGGGCCCGCCAACGCATTGCCGAGCATCACCTCGCAGAACGCTGCAGGGTTTTACTCTCATGCGTACACGGTGAGCTCGATCCCGCCACATTGGCGGAATGGATTGTGCGCGACCGTTTACCGGTACGTTTTCAGATGCAATTGCACAAAATTCTCTGGCAGTACGCGCAAGGCCGCTGAACGGAATACTCGAAATGACGAAAGACCTCCGCCCCGCAGTCATCCTGCTGTCCGGTGGGCTCGATTCAACCACCTGCCTTGCCATCGCCCACAACGCCGGTTTTTCCTGTCATGCGCTGTCAGTCGCCTATGGCCAGCGTCATACTGCAGAATTGGCGGCGGCACGCCGTATTGCCAGCGCCTATGACGTTGCCGAATACCGCGTCGCAACGGTCAGTCTGGGCCAGTTCGGCGGCTCATCCCTGACGGACCAAACACTTGAAATTCCCGTGGATGGTCAAGCGAACGGCATTCCCTCCACCTACGTTCCTGCGCGCAACACGGTGATGCTGTCAATGGCCTTGGCCTGGGCTGATGTTCTTGGTTCGACCGACATTTTCATTGGTGTTAACGCGATCGACTATTCGGGCTATCCCGATTGTCGCCCGGAATTCATCCAGGCCTTTGAAACGATGGCCAACCTCGCCACCCGCATTGGCAGCGAAGGCCGTGGCATCCGTATTCACGCCCCCCTGAGCAATCAATCCAAAGCGGAAATCATCCAACGAGGCCTGGCCCTCGATGTGGATTACGCAATGACCGTCTCCTGCTATCAAGCCGACGAGGATGGTCGCGCCTGCGGCGCTTGCGACGCCTGTCGGCTGCGGCGTGAAGGCTTTCTCGCCGCCGGTGAAAAAGACCCGACGCGCTATTGGGACAGCTGACAGACTGTCCGTCTTACAAAGCGCCGGCCCGCAGGCTGCGTCGAACATCGCGCAGAAAGTCTTCCGCTCTGCGCGTCACATTCATTCTTTACGCCGCCCGTTGTTCAAGCTTTCCGCGAAGCATTGCGCCGTGGAGCACGCTGCATAGGCGTGCGATGTGCATTCAGGGGCGTTTCTCTGCACCCGAAACCGGCCTGCATCCAAGATGAAAAACGCTCTGCAGTCCATCCCCTCGGCGACAAACGCCACAGACCGTCCGGCAAGCTTGCCCAGAAATTCAGTTTCGACCGATCTGTCCACATTTCCGCACACGACACACCGTCCACAAAAAACGGCCCGCATATTGCGGGCCGTTCCAGTACTGCTATAACGCTATCGATCAGGCACCGGATTCAGCCGTCATTCGCTTGGAGACGACGAAGCGGTTGTACAGGCCTGTGACAAACGGCAGGAGAGCCAGGACGATACCGATCGTCATGACCGTGCTGACGATGGGGTTGGAATAGAAGATCCCCAGGTCGCCGTTCGACATCAGCATTGCTTGGCGGAAAGCGTTTTCCGTACCGTTACCCAAGACCACCGCCAGCACCGTCGGAGCCATC
>DATGNI010000025.1:0-5822 GCA_035306825.1 Azoarcus sp.
AAGACCGCCATTACGCTGCGCTTTGATCGCCAGTGGTGGTTTGTTGCCTACGCCGCCGCCTGGATCGTGGTGAGCATCTTTACGCGCAAGGTGTATTGCCGCTACGTCTGCCCGCTGGGTGCGGCGTTGGCGATCCCCACCAAGCTGCGCATTTTCGACTGGCTGAAACGCCGCAAGGAATGTGGTCAACCCTGCCAGGTGTGTGCCAATGAGTGCGAGATCCAGGCCATCCACCCAGATGGGCGGATCAATGCCAACGAGTGCCATTACTGCCTCGATTGTCAGATGACCTATCACAACGAAAACAAATGCCCGCCGCTGGTTCTCAAGAACAAGAAGCGCCGCAAAGGAAAGCAGCCCGCTCCGGTTCCGCACGTGATCCCACTGGTGCCAATGCCGCCGCGCGCAATTGATTGACAAGCCGTTTGCCGTACTCCGGTTTCGGCCGGATCTCTCAACTGCAAGGAGTACAGACGATGAAAAACCGACCTGATCAGCACCCCGATGTCGAGCTGGACGAAAAAGGACGCAGCCGCCGCGGCTTTCTTGGCAAGAGTGCTGTAACCGGCGCGACACTTGCGGGATCGGCCGCCTTTGGCGGAGCAGCCGTGATGACGCGCGAGGCGTGGGCGTCCAAGGCTCGGGAGGCGCAATCCAAGATTCACGTGGCACCGGGGGAGCTGGATGAATACTACGGCTTCTGGAGTGGCGGCCATCAGGGCGAGGTGCGGGTGGTCGGTGTGCCGTCGATGCGCGAGTTGATGCGCATTCCGGTTTTCAACGTCGATTCGGCAACGGGCTGGGGACTGACCAACGAGAGTCGCCGCATCATGGGTGACAGCGCGAAGTTCCTGAACGGAGATTGCCACCATCCGCACATTTCGATGACGGATGGAAAGTATGACGGCAAGTATCTGTTCATCAACGACAAGGCCAACTCGCGTGTGGCGCGCGTCCGTCTGGATATCATGAAATGCGACAAGATGCTGACGGTGCCGAACGTGCAGGCCATCCACGGCCTGCGCCTGCAAAAGGTGCCGCACACCAAGTATGTATTCGCCAACGCGGAGTTCATCATTCCGCATCCGAATGACGGCTCGATTCTTGATATTTCCGACGAGAAAAACTCCTACACCATGTTCAACGTCATCGATGCCGAATCGATGACCATGGCGTTTCAAGTGATCGTCGACGGCAACCTGGACAACGTGGATGCTGACTATACCGGCCGTTTTGCCGCCTCGACCTGCTACAACTCCGAGCGCGCGGTGGACCTGGGCGGCATGATGCGCAATGAGCGTGACTGGGTGGTGGTGTTCGACATCACGGCCATCGAAAAGGCTGTTGCGGCCGGTGACTACATCACCCTGGGCGGGGTGGACGTGCCGGTGGTTGATGGCCGTGGCGAGTCACCGTTTACGCGCTATATCCCGGTGGCGAAAAACCCGCACGGTCTGAACACGTCGCCGGACGGAAAATACTTTGTCGCAGCCGGCAAGCTCTCGCCCACGGCGTCAGTGATCGCCATCGACAAGCTGCCCGATCTGTTCGACGACAAACTCGACAACCCGCGCGACGCCATCGTCGCCGAGCCGGAACTGGGACTGGGGCCGCTGCACACCACGTTTGACGGACGCGGCAATGCCTATACCACGCTGTTCATCGACAGTCAGGTGGTGAAATGGAACATGGCCGACGCGGTCCGCGCCTACAACGGCGAAGAGGTGAATTACATTCGTCAGAAACTCGACGTGCATTATCAGCCGGGCCATATCCACGCCTCGCTGACCGAAAGTAGCGAGGCAGACGGGAAATGGTTGGTGGCGCTGTCCAAGTTCTCGAAAGACCGTTTCCTGCCGGTGGGGCCGCTGCATCCCGAAAACGATCAGCTGATCGACATTTCCGGTGATGAAATGGTGCTCGTGCATGACGGCCCGACCTACGCCGAACCGCACGACTGCATTTTGTTGCGCCGCGACCAGCTTCGTCCGAGCAAGGTCTGGAAGCGGGATGACGCGTTCTTCGCCGAGACCGTTGCGCAGGCGGAGAAGGATGGCATCGTGCTGGAAAAGGACAGCAAGGTCATCCGTGACGGCAACAAGGTGCGGGTCTACATGATTTCGGCTGCACCGACTTTCGGCTTGAACGAGTTTGAGGTGAATCAGGGCGATGAAGTGACGGTGATCGTCACCAATATCGATGAAATCGAGGACGTTTCGCACGGTTTCGTGGTGACCAATCATGGTGTCAGCATGGAAATCAGTCCGCAGCAGACTTCGTCCATCACCTTCACGGCGGATCAGGCCGGGGTGCATTGGTATTACTGCAGCTGGTTCTGCCATGCACTGCACATGGAAATGGTCGGTCGCATGATCGTCAAACCGGTCTGATTGACTGCTCCGTGGCGCACCCGTCTCAACGGGTGCGCCCATCAGGTCATTGCATGAAAGTCAGACTTTCCCTCCTTCTTTGTTTGCTGTTTTGCACGGCGGCTGTAGCCGGGCCCGTGTCGATCACGACGTTGCCTCTGGTCGAGACCGACGACGGTGCGTGGCGATTGCCGGCGGGCGAATATGCAGGAAATTTCCGCATCGACACGTCGATGAAATTCGCCTGCGAAGAGGGCGCCATCATTGATGCGGGCGGAAAAGGGCATGCACTCGCAATCGCCGCGCCAGAGGTGAGCGTGGAAGGGTGCACACTCGTTAATTGGGGTCGAAATCTGACCAATCTGGATTCGGCAGTTTTCGTGTTGCCCACAGCGCACGGTGCGATTGTGCGCAACAACACGTTGCGTGGCCCGGGGTTTGGTGTATGGGTTGATACCACCCGCGACGTGCAAGTACTCGAGAATGACATCACGGGCGTTGCAGATGTGCGTTCACAGGATCGCGGTAACGGCATTCACCTGTATAGCGTGCGCGGCGCGCGCGTAGCGGGCAATCGCGTGCGGGACGTGCGCGACGGCATTTATGTCGGCAATACCACCAAAAGTGTGTTGGAAAACAATGTACTGGAAGGGATGCGTTACGGAGTCCATTACATGTATTCGCACGACAACCGCGTGAGCGGAAACCTCACTCGGCACACTCGCACCGGCTATGCATTGATGCAAAGTCGCGATTTGGTCGTCCGCGGAAATCGTTCGGAGGATGACCAGAACTACGGCATCTTGATGAACTTCATCACCTATTCGGAACTGGTCGATAATGTGGTCCGTGGCGTGCGTCAGGGCTCATCCGGCGGAGTGATGATTCAGGGGGCTGAAGGTAAAGCGCTGTTCATTTACAACTCGCAAGGCAATCGTATCGAACGTAATCGCTTCGAAGACAGCTCTCTCGGCATACATCTGACAGCCGGTTCCGAGGGGAATCAGATCAGTAGCAATGCCTTCATCAACAATCAACAGCAAGTCAAATACGTTGCCACCCGGCGCCAGGAATGGTCGGTGGAGGAGCGCGGCAATTACTGGAGCGATTATCTCGGTTGGGACCGTAATGGCGACGGCATTGGTGACCTTGCTTACGAGCCCAACGACGGTGTCGACCGATTGTTGTGGATCTATCCACAGGCGCGCTTGCTGATGAACAGCCCTGCAATTGAACTGTTGCGCTGGGTGCAACGCATCTTTCCGGTGATGCGTTCACCGGGCGTGCAGGATAGCTACCCGTTGATGCATCCGCCCGGCGAAGCGGCGCTTGCATCGGGCAAGGAGGCTCGATCATGAACGCTTTCGAACTCGCCGGCGTGAGCAAACGCTATGGCGCGATGACTGTGCTCGATACTCTCGATCTGACATTGGCCGAGGGTGAGGTGCTGGGTCTGTTCGGTCACAACGGCGCCGGCAAGACCACGACGATGAAAATCATCCTGGGCCTGCTCGCTGTCAGCGACGGCCGTGTCTGCGTGCTCGGCGGTACGCCGGATTCGACCGAGGTGCGACGCAGCCTGGGCTATCTGCCCGAAAACGTGAGTTTCTATCCGCAATTGAGCGGTCGCGAGACGCTGCATTATTTCGCCCGTCTGAAAGGCGCATCCCCTGCACAGGCCGAGGAACTGCTCGAACAGGTTGGGCTGGCGCATGCCGCAGATCGTCGCGTGCGCACCTATTCGAAAGGCATGCGCCAACGTCTTGGTCTCGCCCAGGCGTTGCTCGGTTCGCCGCGTCTGTTGCTGCTTGACGAGCCAACCGTCGGACTGGACCCGATCGCCACGCGTGACTTGTACACCTTGATCGATCGTTTGCGTCGCACTGGCACGTCTATTGTGCTGTGTTCGCATGTATTGCCCGGAGTGGAAGCCCATATCGACCGTGCTGCCATCCTCACCAACGGTCGTCTGGAGGCAATCGGAAGCCTCGCCGAGCTACGTGCCGCAGCAGGTTTGCCGTCGACGTTGCGCGCGCGAGGTCTGGTGCATGGTGAACGCCGGGTGGCGCAGTGGCAGGCTGAAGGTCTGGTTGCTCGCAGCCTCGGTGTCGACGGGGTCGAAGTTGCCGCGTGCAATGGTCACAAGCTTGCATTGCTGCGTGATCTGCTGGATGAGGAATCCACCCGGGATATCGAAATCCACGAACCGACTCTGGAAGATCTGTACCGGCATTACATGCAACGTTCACAGGAAAGGGCGCCATGAATCCCGTTATCTCGATTGCCCGAAAGGAATTCGCTGATGGCTTGCGCAATCGCTGGCTGATTGCCATCACCCTGGTGTTTGCGCTGCTTGCAGTGGGCATTGCGTGGTTTGGTGCGGCAGTGTCGGGCCAAGTTGGCTTTACATCGATTCCGGCCACGATTGCCAGTTTGGCCAGCCTTGCTACCTTTCTGGTGCCACTGATCGCACTGTTGCTCGCCTATGACGCCATTGTTGGTGAGGACGAGGCCGGTACGTTGTTGTTATTGCTGACCTATCCACTCGGGCGTGGCCACATTCTGCTGGGCAAGTTTGTCGGGCACGGCTTGATCCTTGCTCTGGCCATGTTGATTGGCTTCGGCAGCGCAGCGGTGGCCATCGCACTGCTCGTCGAAGACGTTGAGCTGGCACTGTTGGCCAGCGCTTTCGCCCGTTTTGTCCTGTCTTCAATGCTGCTCGGCTGGATTTTTCTAGCGCTGGCCTATGTACTCAGCAGTGCGGCAAAGGAAAAATCCAGCGCGGCGGGCCTGGCGCTCGGCGCATGGTTCGTTTTCGTGCTGGTGTTCGATCTGGCCTTGCTTGGCGTATTGGTCATAGGCCAGGACAGCATCCCGCCTGCGCTACTGCCGTGGTTGCTACTGGCCAATCCGACCGATTTGTACCGCCTCATCAATCTGGGTGGTTTTGGTGTGACGGGCGAAAACCTCGGTGTATTGTCGCTGGGCGCCGAACTGCCGTTCGGTGAAGGCGTACTGTGGGGCGTGTTGCTGATTTGGGCAGCAGGACTGTTGATCTGCGCCTGGCGTGTGTTTGCACGGCGTATTGTTTGAACGAAGAAAAAACCATGAATAAACCTCTGTTCCGTATTGTGCTTGCTGTCGCGGCGGCGATGATTCTGACAGGCTGCAATTCTGCCGATGATCCTGTCGTCGAGCTGCAGGCAAGAGCATTTCATGCCGACGACGAATGCCACGTCTGCGGCATGGTGGTGAGCGATTTTCCCGGGCCCAAGGGACAGGCAGTGGGACGGGACGGCACACGGGTTTTTTGCTTGGCGGCCGAACTGCTGGGTTGGTGGCTGCAACCGGAAAATCACGTTGCCGGCGCTCGTCTATATGTGCATGACATGGCGCACGGCAGTTGGGAACAGCCCGACGACGAACACCTGATTGACGCGACTACCGCCTGGT
>DATGNI010000026.1:0-2618 GCA_035306825.1 Azoarcus sp.
TGGTGGTCTCCCCCGATGTGGGCGGCGTTGTGCGCGCACGGGCGTTCGCCAAGCGTCTCGAATGCGACCTGGCCATCATCGACAAACGACGTCCGAAAGCCAATGTCGCCGAAGTGATGAACATCATCGGTGAGGTCAAGGATCGCACCTGCGTCATCATGGACGACATCGTCGATACCGCCGGAACGCTCTGCAAAGCGGCTTCCGCACTGAAGGAAAACGGTGCTCGACGCGTACTCGCCTATTGCACCCATCCAGTGCTGTCCAACGCCGCACCGGCACGCATCGCGGAATCAGATCTGGACGAACTGGTCGTGACCGACACCATCCCGTTGCGCGAGGACGCCAAGGCCTGTCCAAACATTCGTCAGATCTCGATCGCGTCGCTGCTTGCTGACACCATGCTGCGCATCAGTAACGAAGAATCTGTCAGTTCGCTGTTCATGGAATAAAATTCTGCTTCGAGGCTGCGTCCTCGAGCTATTTAACGGCCCGTCTGGTCGCGGACGGGCCCCCTCAATCAGGAGTCTGTAATGCAAATCGAATTCAAGGCTACAAAGCGCGTAGAACAGGGCACGGGTGCGAGCCGCCGCCTGCGTCGCGCTGGCCGACTGCCGGGCATCATCTACGGTGGCACCCGGGACGCTGCAGCCATCACGCTGGATCACAATGAGCTGTTCCACCTGCTGCGCAGAGAAGTTTTCCATTCGTCAGTATTGAGCGTCAATGTCGACGGCAAAAAAGAACCCGTCATTCTGCGTGACACCCAGTGGCACCCGTACAAGCCTCAGGTTCTGCACATCGATTTCCAGCGCATCAGCGCCACCGAAAAAGTCACGCTGAAGGTTCCGCTGCATTTCATCAACGGTGAAAACTGCCCGGCGGTCAAACTCGCCTCGCAGATCATTTCGCACGTCATCACCGAAATCGAAGTCTCCTGCCTGCCCAAAAACCTGCCGGAGCACCTCGAAGTCGACCTCGGTCACCTGGAAGCGGATCAGGCGGTACACATCTCGGAAATCAAACTGCCGGAAGGCGTCGAGATCATTCATCACGGAGAAGATGACGCCATCGCCATTACGGTCAAGACCGGTGGCGAAGACGAGGATGACGCCGAAGGTGAAGAAGGCGCCTCCGAAGCCGATCAGGAATAATTGCCGGTCAGCCAGAATATGAGCGCGAAAACTCCGCGACTCCTCGTCGGCCTCGGAAACCCCGGGGCCGAATACACCGAAACCCGGCACAACGCCGGGTTTTGGTTTTGTGAACGTCTCGCCCGCGAACTTGGCGTGCGCTTTTCATTCGAATCGCGCTTTCACGGCTTTGTCGCCAACGCACGCGAAGCCGGCGTATGGCTGCTCATGCCGCAGACTTTCATGAACCGTTCCGGCCAGTCGATCGGGGCGTTTGCCCGGTTTTATCGCATTGACCCGACGGAAATTCTCGTCGTACACGACGAACTCGACATACCACCCGGTCAATTGCGCCTCAAATTCGGCGGTGGACTCGGTGGTCACAACGGCCTGAAAGACACCTCATCACATCTGGGCACCAACGATTACTGGCGTCTGCGCATCGGCGTGGGCCACCCCGGTGATCGTAACCAGGTGGTCAACTACGTCCTGAAACCGCCGCGCCGTGAAGAACACGAGGCAATCGACGCTGCGATTGAGCGCGCCCTGCTCAGCTGGCCACAGATCGTCGCCGGGCAGTGGACCGCCGCAGCGACACAGTTGAATGCTCGCCCGAAAAAGCCGGCCAAACCCAAGGAAAATCCCCACTCATGAGTCTCAAATGCGGCATCGTTGGCCTACCCAACGTCGGCAAATCCACCCTTTTCAACGCCCTGACCAAAGCCGGCATCCAGGCCGAGAATTATCCGTTCTGCACGATCGAACCCAACGTGGGCATCGTTGAGGTGCCTGACCCGCGCCTGGCGGCGCTGTCGGAAATCGTCAAACCGCAGCGTGTTCAGCCCGCGATTGTCGAATTCGTCGACATTGCCGGCCTCGTTGCAGGCGCGTCAAAAGGAGAAGGGCTCGGCAACCAGTTTCTCGCAAACATCCGTGAAACAGACGCCATCGTGCATGTTGTGCGCTGCTTTGAAGACGGCAATGTCGTGCATGTCTCGGGCAGCGTGGATCCAGTGCGCGATATCGAGATCATCGACACCGAACTGGCCCTTGCCGATCTGGCGACGGTCGAAAAGGCCATCAACCGCTACAAGCGTCCGGCCCAGGCCGGTGACAAAGAAGCCAAAGCTCTTGTCGCGCTACTCGAACAATGTTTCGCTCAGCTTGACGCCGGTCAGCCCGTACGCGCACTGGATCTCCCCCAGGAAGAATGGGTGGCTCTGCGCCCGTTCTGTCTGCTCACGGCCAAACCGGTGCTCTACGCCGCCAACGTCACCGAAGATGGTTTCGAGAACAACCCGCACCTGGACGCCGTTCGCGCCCATGCCTCGACCGAAGGCGCTCAGGTGGTCGTCCTGTGTGCCGCGATCGAAGCCGAAATTGCCGAACTCGACGACGCGGACAAGCAGGAATTCCTCGAAACCATGGGCCTCGAAGAACCCGGACTCGATCGTCTCATTCGCGCCGGCTACGAACTGCTTGGCC
>DATGNI010000027.1:0-3631 GCA_035306825.1 Azoarcus sp.
CATCAACAACCTGCTGGACGAGGATTTCACCAGCTACAGATGGGTTCCCTGCAGCCCTGGACGCGGCTGCGATGACGGCTTTCAGTTCCGGGAGGACTACAACAACGAACACAAGGCGCGCAGCGTCTGGGTTTCCGCCAACTACCGTTTCTAACCTGCATGGATGCCGCTCCGGCGGCATCCTGTTTATCTAGATGACCACCCCTGACACTGCAGTTTCCTTGCCCCCCAGGCGAGCCGCCCGCGCCGCACCGCGCAAGCAATCCTTTCGCGCGCGCTGGATGAAACGCCTGTACAGCTGGCATTGGATCAGCTCCGCCGTGTGCCTGGTCGGCATGTTGCTGTTTTCGATCACCGGCATCACGCTCAATCATCCCGGCTCGCTTTCCGGCGTACCGGAGAAAACCACCTTCACCGCAACCCTGCCCGCCGAGCTGCGCAACGCTTTGACGGTGGATGAAGGCATGGCGCCGCTGCCGAAGCCGGTGCGTAGCTGGCTGTCCACTCAGTTTGATCACCGCATTCCGCCTGCAGATGCGGAATGGGACGAAATCGAAATCTACCTGCCCTTGCCTCGCCCCGGCGGCGACGCCTGGCTGGCCATCGACCGAGCAAGTGGCGAGGTCGAGTACGAATTGACCGATCGCGGTCTGGTGCCCTGGCTCAATGATCTGCACAAGGGGCGCAACAGCGGCGCGGCGTGGAGTCTGTTCATCGACGTTTTCGCACTCGCCTCTGTATTTTTCTCGCTGACAGGACTGTTCATCCTCTGGATGCATGCCCGCCAGCGTCCGTTGGTCTGGCCACTGGTTGCGCTCGGCGCAATCCTTCCGGCCCTGATCATTTTTTTCTTCGTTCATTGACGAGACGCAACCATGAAACGTCTTCTCCTGCCCGTTTTGCTGGCTTTCTCTCCGCTGCTGCCCGCCGCGGAAATGAAGCTCAGCGTGGAATTGCCCGAGATTCCGGTTTCTGATTATTACCGCCCCTACGTCGCGATCTGGGTTGAGCAGGACAACCAGGTCGCCGCCAATCTGGCTGTCTGGTATGCCGTCGACCAGCGCAACGCCGAAGGCAACACCTGGCTCAAGGACATGCGTCTGTGGTGGCGTCGCACCGGCCGCGAGCTGGAACTTCCGCTTGATGGCCTGACTTCCGCCACCCGCGCACCGGGCAAACACGAACTGACCTTCAGCTCAGAAGATGCGCTGAAAGACCTCGAGCCGGGTGAGTACACCCTCGCTGTCGAAGCCTCGCGCGAACACGGCGGACGCGAAGTCGTTCGCGTGCCTTTTGTGTGGCCGCCTGAATCCGTCACCCGAACCCACGCCGACGGCGAGAAAGAATTCGGCCGCATCGCAATCGAACTCCAACCTTGAATCGAGAGAAGAAATCATGAAACTTCGCACGCAGATCGCCACCCTTGCACTGGCACTTGGCGCCACCACTGTCGCCCACGCTCACGAAACCTGGCTGCTGCCGTCCTCCACCGTGCTGTCCAAGGCCGGCTACGTCACCGTCGATGGCGCGGTATCAAACGACGCTTTCCATTTCGTCTATCGTCCGCTCACGATCCGCAGCGACGCACTCCAGATCAGCGCGCCCGATGGCAGCACTGTCGAAGCGGAAAACATGATGCTGGGCAAACTGCGCTCGGTTTTTGACGTCAACCTTGAACAGGAAGGCACCTACCGCCTCGCGCTCAGCAGCTCCGGCGCCTTCGCAAGCTGGGAGGAGAATGGTGAACGAAAACGCTGGCGCGGCAGCCGTGACGAGCTTGCAAAGGAAGTGCCGACAGAAGCCGACGCGCTGTCCGTGCGCGAAGTCACCAATCGCATCGAAACCTTCGTCACCGTTGGCAGCCCGACCGACATACAGCCGGAAGGCGTGGGCATCGAGTTGATCCCGGTCACACACCCGAATGATCTGTACGCTGAAGAAGAAGCCACCTTCGCCTTCACCATCGATGGCAAGCCGGCCGCCGGACTCGAAGTTTCCGTCATGCCCGGTGCCAGCCGCTATCGTGACGACCTCCTCAGACAAACCCTCACCGCCGACGACAAAGGTCACATCACCTTTACCTGGCCAACACCGGGCATGTGGTGGATGAACGCCGTGATCAACGACGACAAGGGCAGCCTCCAAGGGGGCGAACGCCGCCTGGCCTACACCGCCACGCTGGAAGTTCTGCCGCAATAAGCGGCGGATCGAGCGGTATTTCTAATTACACCAAGGAAACTTCATGCACACCTTGCTCCGCACTCTGTTTCTCTCCGTCTGCCTCATTGCCCCCACCTACGCGGTGGCGCAAGAGCGCGTCGATCACTATCAGGGAAAACAGGCCGAAAACGTCGATCAGGCGACCGCCAACCTGCGAGAGGCCAACGCCGAACTGGCCGAATTGCTGTCGGGCGAAGTCGGTGAATACGACATCCATGACATTCACAGCCTGTCGTACACGCTGGAAGAGTCTCTCGCCCGTCTGATCAACGAAACGGAAGATCCTGAGCGGATCGAACAGCTCGAGCACCTGCTCGCCGAAGTCGAGGACATGCACTTCCAGAGCGAAGGGCAGGACCGTGAAGGCGTCATCGACCACGGCACCATGTACCTGAACGGCATCAGCAAGCTCATCGATTGATCCATACCGTGGCGCAAACCCAACGCCAGGCGAGGCGTTGGGGCTTGTCGCCCTTCACCTGCACGCCGGCGTACTACAGCAAAGGTACAATTCCCGTCTGCGTTTTTCGCTTTCTGGACATGCACCGAAAACCGCTAGGAAAGCGTCGTTCACGCCGAATTCCCGCAGTAAAAACCGGCTTGTTCTCAACCCCAGGCCCCTTCCGTTTTCGGGCGGCGCCGGCATTGTGTTCTCATCATGCTCGTCTTGCTACGCACCCTTTTGTTCGTCACGCTGCTCGCAGCCCCTGCGCTGAGTCCTGCCCAAACCGCAGCGGAAACAACGGCCCATCTGCGCGAGGCCAACACCCGACTCTCCCAGCTGCTCGCGAACGACCTGAGCGATGAAGACATCACGCACATTTACAGGCTATCCAACGCGCTGGAAACATCGCTGCTCCGCCTGGCTGACGAACCGGCCACGCCCGAGTGGGGCAGGGCCTTGCAACTGTTGATCGGCGACGTCGACAACCTGCGTTTTTTCAGCGAACACCGTAAACACGCAGACATCATTGAGCACGGCAAGCGCTATCTGAGGAACAGCGCCCAACTGTTCAATTGAGCGTCTCGCCCTCTTCCCAGCGCTCCAGCCAGCGATACAGCGTGCGTCGCTCAATCCCCAGCAAGGCGGCAGCGCGCCGACGATTGCCGCCGACTTCGTCGAGCACCCGGCGCACATAGCGGCGCTGCAGTTCATCCAGCGTGGGCAAAACCGCTCCTTCAAGCAGGCTGCCGTCCTCTCGCGGCGCGCCACTGGCAGGGGGCATCGCCTTGCCGTCGGATGCCAGCAAACGTGCCGGCAAATCGTCGGCTTCCACCTGCGCGCCACGCGCGAAGGCAACCGCACGTTCGACCACGTTTTGCAGTTCCCGTACGTTGCCCGGAAACGAGTAGGCTTCCAGCCGTGCCAGCGCCTCGGCCGAAAACCCCTTCACCCGTTTATTCTGGGCCG
>DATGNI010000028.1:0-7262 GCA_035306825.1 Azoarcus sp.
AAACGCATCGGCCAGATCGCGTTTTCCGGTTCCCGGCGGGCCGGCAAAAAGCAGGGCCTGCGGCAACCGTTCGCCCAACGCGACGAGCTGCGTCCAGCCTTCTGTGAGCCACGGGTGCAGAGTCACAACAAACGCTCCGTGACGATGGCGACAATCTCGGCGCAGATTTCCTCCGGCGTACGCTCTGCGTTGACCACGCACATGCGCTGTGGCGCCGCTGCTGCGCGCGTCAAATAGGCTGTGCGGACGCGGGTGAAAAAATCGCGCTGTTCGCGTTCGAAACGATCGGGTTTCTCGCCGGTGGCCGCCACGCGGGCCGCGGCAATTGCCGGATCCAGATCCAGCACCAACGTCAGGTCCGGTTGCAAATCAGGATGCACCAAACGTTCCAACGCAGCGAATTTGTCTTCATCCAATCCACGCCCACCGACCTGATAGGCATAGCTCGCATCGCTAAAGCGGTCGCACACTACCCAGCGTCCCGCAGCAAGTGTCGGTTCGATGCGCAGGGCAAGATGTTCACGCCGCGCGGCAAACATCAGCATCGCCTCGGTATCCAGGTGCATGGGTTCATGCAGTAACAGTTCGCGCAGCCGCTCGGCCAGTGGCGTCCCGCCCGGCTCGCGGGTGGAGTCCACATCCAAGCCGCGCGAATGCAACAGTTCAACCACCGCCGCGATCTGCGTACTCTTGCCCGCTCCGTCAATACCCTCAAAGGTGATGAAACGTCCGCGCCTGTTCGGATGATTCATCCGTTTTTCCCTCGAATGTATTTATTCACTGCGCGATTGTGCTCATTGAGCGTACGCGAAAACTGACTGGTGCCATCGCCACGCGAAACAAAGTACAGATAATCCGACTTTTCCGGTTTCAGCGCAGCGAGCAATGAAGCGCGTCCCGGCATCGCGATCGGCGTCGGTGGCAAGCCTGCGCGGGTATAGGTGTTGTATTCATGATCCGTGTCGAGATGGCGACGACGCAGCCTTCCTTCGAGCGTTTCACCGTAGCCGTACATCACGGTCGGGTCGGTCTGCAAACGCATGCCGATGCGCAAGCGATTGGCAAACACCGAGGCCACCAGACCACGTTCGTCATCGCGGCCCGTTTCCTTTTCGATGATCGAGGCGAGAATTTGCGCCTCGTAGGGTGATTGCAGCGGCAGATTCGGATCACGCTCTGCCCACACCGCCTCCACTTCGCGCTTCATCGACCTGTACGCAGCACGAAACACCTCACTTGCGGCCGAACCACGCGCAAACAGGTAGGTATCGGGGAAAAACAACCCCTCAGGATGAGTTTCCGTCGCACCGATGCGTTCAAGCAACTCCGCAGCGGACAACTCGAGGGTGTCTTGCACAAGATCATCGCGAGCTTCGATCGCTGCGCGCACCTGCTTGAAGTTCCACCCTTCTACAATGAGCACCTCGGCATGCACGACGTCGCCGCGATTGAGTTTCTCAATCAACTCCCACAGCGAGATTCCGTCGGTTGCTTCGTAGCCCCCGGCAACGATACGGTCCCCCCGGCCGCTCAGGCGGGCCACCCAGTACAGAACTTCGGGCGCAACGTTCAGCCCTGCATCCGCCGCATTGTGCGCCGCGTCCCGCATTGTCTGACCACGCTCCACGGCAAAGTCGACCGGCTCAACCAGCTCCAAGGGACGGTGGATATACCACCACCCCGCCGCAACAAGTCCTGCGGCAACAAGGAGACACAATGACAGGAAACGAAAAAGGGTTTTCATTGGCAAACTGCGAAAACAGAATATGCTACAGAAGGGACGCAACGACGCGTCGTATAATACCTTCACGAAGAACCTGACCCTAGGGCCTGTGTTATTTGCGCTGGCGGTCGCCCTCTTGCGCGGGTAAGGCATGCCCCATTGATTATGAACCAACCCTGGATTGAATATCTCTCGCATGAAGGCGCTGAAATCACGGATAACAGCGCCCGGTTCCCGACGCTGCAGGATGATCCTGACTCCTGCGCCGTCGTTCCGCTGGTGCACCTTGCGCAGATCACTTCGCACGGCGAAGATTCAACGCCTTTCCTTCACAACCTGCTGTCCAACGACGTGCAAAAGCTCGCCAAGGACACGGCGCAATGGACCAGCCTGAGCACCCCCAAAGGACGCATGCTGGCAAGCATGCTGCTCTTCCGCGACACGGATGGCCACGGCATGGTGTTGTCCGCCGATATTGCAGCGGCAATCCAGAAGCGTCTGTCGATGTATCTGTTGCGCAGCAAGGCCCGCCTGACCGCAATGGAAGATGCGTTGATCGGCGTCACCGGCCCCGACGCTGCCGGCATTCTCACCGCCGCCGGCATTGAGGCGCCGCATGACCGGATGCGTCAGACCATCGCGCCGGGCCTGCGCTGCATCCGCATCGATTCCTCGGACTTTATCCTCATCGCCGCGCCCGAAACCGCGCCCGGAATATGGCAGCGCCTGCGCGAAGCGGGCGCCCGACCGGCCGGAACCGATCGTTGGCAGTTGGCAATGATTCGCGCCGGCGTCCCCCTCATCACCGCCGCGACCCAGGAAGAGTTCGTCGCGCAGATGCTCAATTTCGAGTTGATTGATGGCGTAAGCTTCAGCAAGGGCTGCTATCCAGGTCAGGAAATCGTCGCCCGCACCCAATATCTGGGCAAGCTGAAAAAGCGCATGTACCGTGTGCATTCTGCCGAGAAGCTTCTGCCGCAAGTCGGGGACAATATTTACACCCCGAAATTCGGCACCCAATCGGCCGGAAAAATCGTCAATGTGGCGCCCACTCCAGAAGGTGGTTTCGAAGCGCTGGCCGTACTCCAGGCAAACTGCGCCGAAACGGGCGAGGCCCACCTCGACGGCCCTGAAGGCGCCCCCCTGGAATTTCTTCCCCTGCCCTATAACGTGGAGTAGCGATGAGCGCAGCCGATCCGATTGCGGTGGATTTTTACGTCTACTATCGCGTCCATCACGCCGATCTCGAAGAAGCTTTCGAACGCGTGCATGCAATGCTCGCCGACCTCGAGATGCAAACGGGTATCCGCGGACGCCTGATGCGCCGACGCGACGATGACACGACCCTGATGGAAGTCTACCCCGGCGTGATCGACCTCGAGACTTTCGAGCGCCTCCTCGAAGAAGCGCTCGATACGCACCGCATCGGGGAGTTGCTGGCTGAGGGTTCAGGCCGTCATCTTGAACGTTTCATATGTGCTTGATTCTTGCAGCCTGGAAGACTCATCCCGACTACCCACTGATCGTGGCTGCAAACCGTGACGAACATTTCGACCGTAGTACGGCCGCTGCGCAATGGTGGTCGGACGCACCGGATTTGCTCGCGGGTCAGGATTTGCTTGCCGGCGGCACCTGGCTCGGCATGAGTCGCAGCGGACGTTTTGCCGCACTGACCAATTATCGGGATCCGCGTCAGCGTCGCGCGGACGCGCCCTCACGTGGCTTGCTGGTGCGCGACGCTTTGCTGTCGTCCGAATCAACGCCAGCCGTACTCGAACAGGTTTCCGCCGACAGTGCCGCCTATGCAGCCTTCAATCTGCTGGTCAGTGATGGCCGCACGCTAGGCATTCACGAGAGTGCCTCCGGCGCCACGCGCATCCTGCCCCCGGGCATACATGGCTTGTCGAACCATTTGCTCGGCACACCGTGGCCCAAACTTCAGCTTGCGCGCGAGCGTTTCGCCCTCGCGCTTGACCATCCCACCCGACGGGAAGCGTTTGTCGAACTCCTGCGCGACTCCACCCCGGCAAACGATGACACCCTGCCCGACACCGGCATCGGGATCGAATGGGAACGACAACTGTCGTCGGTGTTCGTACGTGCTCCGGGTTACGGCACACGCTCCTCCACCCTGGTGCGGGTATCGACCGACGACGCTGTCGACTTCACGGAATGGACGTGGAACCAGGACGGTGAGCTGGCCGGCGAGGTGCACCACTGTTTTCGCATCAAGCGCGCCTGAGCACGCGCCGCATCAGGCGATGGGCGATGCCTGCCTCGTCAAACACCGGCCCTTCCGGAATGAATCCGTGGCGCAGATAAAAACTTTCTGCCTGCACTTGAGCGTGCAATACAACGGCTTCCATATCCAGCTTCATCGCTTCGGTCACCAGCGTTTCAAGCAGCCGTCCGCCAATTCCACGGCCTCGCCAGTGCGACGCGACCGCCAGCCGACCGATGCGACCATCCGGCAACAGCCGACCCGTGCCGATCACCTCCCCGTCCGCCGTCTCGCACACGATATGCCGCGAGACCGGATCAAACTCGTCGCGCTCCATCTCCTCCGGCACGCCCTGCTCGATCACAAACACCGCGATGCGCAGTGGCATTACACGCGCCTCTGCTTCACGCCATGCCTTCAGCGCAAGCTTCAAGCCTGTGTCAGCCATCAATGACCACCACCGTCTTCGGCGGTACAAGATCAAACAGTTCAATGACGTCGGCATTACGCATGCGTACACAGCCGTGCGAGCGCGGCACGCCCATAGGTTGATCGTCCGGCGTGCCGTGGATGTAAATGTAGCGCCGCATTGAGTCCACGTTGCCCAAACGGTTGCGTCCCGGTTCACAGCCCGACAACCACAGAATGCGTGACAGGATCCAGTCGCGTTCGGGCTGCTTTGCGTTCAATTCCGGCGTCCAGATTTCACCGGTGGGTCTGCGCCCAATAAACACTGCGCCGGCTGGCTCGCCCGCTCCGATCTTGGCTCGAATCACATGTTTGCCGCGCGGCGTCTGGCCGCTGCCGTTTTGTTCACCTGCACCTTTTTCGGCCGTCGAGATCGAATAGCTGCGCAGACACGCTCCCCGTTCGTCGAGAAGCTGCAGGGTCTGTTATGGAATGCTGATGCGAATGTACATATACAAAATTCAGGCAAGCAGGGTCTTGTTGCGCCGTGCAGCGAAAAAATCCGACAGCAGGCGTCCGCACTCGTCAGCGAGCACGCCACCAACGATCTCGGCATGGTGGTTGAGTCGTCGTTCGGCAAAAAGATTCATCACGCTGCCGGCGACCCCGGTTTTCGGCTCGCGCGCACCGAATACCACCCGTGCCACGCGAGCATGCATGATCGCACCCGAACACATCGTGCAAGGCTCGAGCGTCACATACAGCGTGCAGCCCGGAATACGATAGTTGCCGAGGCCTGCGGCGGCATTGCGTAATGCCATCACCTCTGCGTGCGCAGTCGGGTCATGACTGCGCACGGGCTGGTTGAAGCCGCGTCCGACAATTTCACCGTCCAGCACCACCACCGCGCCCACCGGCACCTCGTCACAGGCGCCCGCAAGGCGCGCCTGTTCAAGCGCGGCTTGCATGAAAATCTCGTCACTGTTCATCAAGCCCTCCCTGGCCATCAAGACACGTATTCGTGCGAGACGTAATCATGCCGGTTTTCCACCGCCGGTTTCGACAAAATTGAGCGTTTCCCGCGCAAGCGTCTCATCGTCTTCACGCGCCGCAGACGGACGTTCAAGGCCACGTTGTGCGGCCGGACGGGCATGGATCGCGTCGACCCAACGTTGCAAATGGGGCAAGTCCGCAATCTCCACCCCGGACCAGCGACAGGTCCGCACCCACGCCCAGTTGGCAATATCCGCAATGGAATAGTCTCCAGCCAGCCATTCGTGTTCCGTTAGATGCGTATCGAGCACGCGGAACAAGCGTTTTGATTCATTCTGATAACGATGGATCGCAAGCGGAATTTTTTCCGGCAGATAGCGGTAAAAAACGTTGGCCTGCCCCATCATCGGGCCAATACCGCCCATCTGGAACATCAGCCATTGCATTACCCGCGAACGCCCTTTTGGGTCGAGCGGCATCAACCGTCCGGTTTTTTCGGCGAGATAGACAAGAATTGCGCCAGATTCAAAAACCGCGAAATCGTCCTCGTCATGGTCGATGATCGCAGGGATGCGCCCGTTTGGATTGATTGCGAGAAACCACGGCTGCTTCTGGTCTTGCGCAGCGAGGTCGAGGGTATGCAGTTCATACGGCAGCCCGAGTTCTTCGAGCGCAACGGACACCTTGTAGCCGTTCGGCGTGGCGGCAGTGTAGAGATCGATCATGGGAAGCTCCGCAGCAAACAATTTCCATGATGCGAAGCGCTGCGTCGGCGGTCAATGGCAGGAGAGGTTTTGAGAGAGTGCGCTTTTATCGCCAACCTGACTTAGAATCGCACCCCTTCCCAAATCAGATCTTGGCAATGGATTTACTCAAACGCCTCGTCGAATCAGACGCTTTCCAGCACTTCGTGATCGCGGTGATCGTGATCAATGCGATTACCCTCGGCCTTGAAACTTCGCCTGCCGCGACGGCCGCCGCCGGCGGCTTGCTGCATTTCCTCGACCGCGCTGCGCTGATGGTGTTCGTCACGGAACTGGCGATCAAGCTCATCGTGTACCGCCACAACTTCTTCCGCAGCGGCTGGAATGTGTTCGACTTTATCATCGTCGGCATCACCGTCGTACCGGTCGGCGAGAACGTCTCCGTACTGCGGGCGCTACGCATCCTGCGCGCTCTGCGGCTGGTATCCGTGGTGCCGTCGATGCGCAAAGTGGTCGGCGCCCTGCTCCGAGCCGTACCCGGCATGATGTCAGTGCTGACCCTGTTGCTACTGGTGTTCTACATCAGCGCGGTGATGAGTACCAAGCTGTTCGGCGCAAGCTTTCCGGACTGGTTCGGCAGTCTTGGCGCCTCCTTCTTCACGCTGTTCCAGGTCATGACGCTGGAGTCCTGGTCGATGGGCATCGTACGACCGGTGATGGAGCTCCACCCGTACGCGTGGCTGTTCTTCATCACGTTCATCCTGCTCACAACTTTTGCGGTGCTGAATCTGTTCATCGCGATCGTCGTCGATGCGATGAGCGTATCGGAACACAACGAGGGCGAGCAAACCCGCACTCTGGTCAAGGCCGACCACGATGAATTGATGGGCGAGATCCGCGCCCTGCGCGCCGAGATTTCGGCGATAAAGGAGAACCGTCTGTAGGGGAGGTGCAGAAAATTAAAACGCTGCAATGAATCGCACGGTGCAGTCGGGCTCTTGCAAAGGAAATCAGCGCAATCGCTCGGCAAGATGACGTCGCACCGAAAGCTCGGCGCCACACCAGCCAAGGAATACCGCGAAGGCCAGCAACGCCAGCGACTGGCCCAGATCCGGCCCATGCAACGAAAAAACCGCGCCATAGGTCGCGGCCAGACTCTCAACCGGTGCTTTCAGCGCGATCACCACAAACCATACCGTGACCAGCGCGACCA
>DATGNI010000029.1:0-29185 GCA_035306825.1 Azoarcus sp.
CGCTGGCCAGGCGCGGTTTTTCCGTAACCTTGTTCGAAAAGAATCGCTATCCGGCGATGGAGGCTTCCTTCGCCAATGGCGGGCAGCTTTCCGCCTCCAATGCCGAGGTCTGGAACCATTGGAGCACGGTGTTGAAAGGCCTGCAGTGGATGTTTCGCCGGGATGCTCCGCTGCTCGTCAACCCGAAACCGAGCTGGCACAAACTGTCGTGGTTTGCCGAGTTTGTCGCGAGCATTCCGCAATACCGAAAAAACACCACTGAAACGGCCCGTCTCGCGATCGCTGCGCGTGAACATTTGTTTGCGTGGGCGGAAGCAGAGGGGATCGACTTTGACTGCGAGAAGCGCGGCATCCTGCATGTTTATCGCGATCGGTCGGCGTTCGAACATGCGGTCGAAGTCAGCAAGCTTCTCGCCGCCGGGGGGCTCGAAAGGCGTGCTGTGACGCCCAGCGAGATGCGCGAAATCGAGCCGACGCTAAGCGCGAACTATTACGGCGGTTTTTATACCGAAAGTGACGCGACCGGTGATATTCACAAGTTTACCGTGGGGCTGGCCAAGGCGGCCGAGCGACGCGGTGTCCACATCGCATTCGGTCAGGACGTGGTGTCAGTGAGCAGCGACGGTGGTCGGGTAACGATCACGACTGAGGATGAAGCCGGCCGCAAGACCGGGCATTTCGATGGCGTGGTGGTGTGTGCGGGCGTAGCCAGTCGGGCGTTTGCGACGCAGCTGGGGGACCGACTGAATATCTATCCGGTCAAAGGGTATTCGATTACCGTCGATCTGTTCGATGAGCAGAGCCGGCAAGCGGCGCCGTGGGTCAGCCTGCTCGATGACGAAACCAAACTTGTTTCCAGCCGGCTCGGGCGAGATCGTTTCCGTGTCGCGGGGACCGCAGAGTTCAACGGCTACAACAAGGACATCCGCGCCGACCGTATTCGACCACTGGTCGATTGGGTGAATCATAATTTTCCTGGCGTCAGCACCCGCCAGGTTGCGTCTTGGGCCGGGCTGCGACCGATGATGCCCAACATGATGCCGAAAGTCGGACGCGGAAAACGCGCGAATGTGTTCTACAACACGGGCCATGGCCATCTCGGCTGGACCTTGTCGGCGATCACTGCAGAGATGATCAGTGAGGTTGTGGTGGAGACCATGAAAGAGCATCGATCGATGATGGCCGGTGCGCCGTTCGTGCTCTGAAATGACGTGCGATGACGAGCGCTGAAATAGCGGGGCTAAAGCTGCCCGCAACCGGTCTGACGGCCTTCGCGGCGGACAGCAGCAAGAGGATCAGGGTTTCCAGAGAATTCCCACCAGGCTCACCACAATCAGCACGGTGCCGAGTGCGCGAAAAAATACCGGCGTTTCGACGGCAACGATCCGCTGATGAAGACGTTCTCCGCAGATGTGACCGATCCAGGCACACGGCAGAAGCCACAGGTGGTGGATGAGTTGCAGATCCACGCCGGCAATGATGAACGAAACCAGCTTGATCAGTACCAGCAAAGGCCAGAGCACGAAAAGCGTATCGCGCAGCTGGTGTTGCGAAACACGGGCGGCGGCGACTGCGGCGATCAACGGGGCACCGATCAATGAAACGCCACTGGCGTATCCGCCAACGATCAGCAATATGTTGTCGAGTTTGCGGTTGTTGCTGCGGATCGGACGATTCAGTAGATAGCCGAGCGCGTAGCAGATCACGATTAAAAAGATCACCGTGCTCATGATTTTTGGCGGCAGGGTCAGAAGACCCAGCACGCCGATGAGCTTCGGCACAATCATGATTTTAAGCGACCGCTTCAGCCACGCCCAGTCGATGTTGCCGATTGCGGGGTCCTGGTGGGTGGCAGCACGTGCTGTACGGTGTCCTTTCCAGATGATCAGACCGGAAAAGAACAACAGCTGAACGGCAATGAGCGGCAGGAAAACCAGCGGATCATTGACGATCAGAAGCAAGAAGGGCAACGTAAGTGCAGCGCCGCCAAAACCCAGGCCGGAACGGACGAGTCCGCTCCAAACGAAGAGCAGGGCGATCAGGGCATACTGCCAGATTGTGAGATCGTGCATCGTGCAGTGCCCTCCGCACAAAAGCCTGCAAGGCTGGGCCAGGGCGATGCATTTGTAAAGTGGAGTCAAGCCATGAAACGTACCCTGTTCGCCTGTCTGCTGGGGAGTGCGCTGGCCGGCAGTGCATCCGTCGCGGCGGCCGACCCGAACCTGCTCGATCATGAGATGCGGCGCTTGCATTCGGATGAGGTCGTTCATCTGGCAGAACGTTACGCCGGAGCACCGCTGTTGATCATCAACACCGCGAGCCACTGCGGTTTCACGCGCCAGTTTGAAGGGCTTGAGGCGGTGCACCAGCAATACGCCGACCGCGGTTTGAAGGTGGTGGGATTCTCCTCCGATGATTTCGATCAGGAAGCGGGCAGCGAAGCGGATGCCGCCGATGTCTGTTTCGTGAATTACGGCGTCACCTTCGACATGTATGCGCAGATCCATGTGCGGGGTGAAAATGCTCATCCGCTGTTCCGTGAGTTGGCGAACCAATCCGCCGCGCCGCGTTGGAATTTCCACAAGTACGTGGTCGACCGCAATGGCCGGGTGGTTGCGCATTTCCCGAGCCGTACCGAACCGGACGAAGCATCCTTGCACGAAGCCATCGAATCCGTGCTGTAAGCGGACGAGGCCTGCTCTCATCTATCATGGTGCTTCCGAAATCCATGAGAACAGGCACAAGGAGTCTCGTTTGCGTTTCCTGCACACCGCCGATTGGCATTTGGGCCGGCTTTTTCACGGGCATTCGCTGATCGAGGATCAGGCCTGGGTGCTCGACCGTCTGGTTGAACTCGTGCGTGAGGCCCGCCCCGATGCGGTGCTGATCGCTGGGGATGTGTATGACCGCGCCGTGCCGCCGGCCGAGGCGGTGAGTCTCCTTGACGACACACTCGCGCGGATCGTCATCGGCGAAGGCGTGCCGGTGGTGCTGATTGCCGGTAACCACGACAGTCCCGAACGCATCGGCTTCGGCTCTCGCCTGTTCGCCGGCGGCGGGCTGACGATGGCCGGCCGCAGCGCGGCGGAAGTGGTGCAAGCGGAGTTTGAAGATGCGCACGGTCGGGTAATCGTCCACGCTTTGCCGTACACCGAACCCGCCGTTGCACGCGATGTGCTCGCTGCGGAGGTGCCGGATCATGCTACGGCGATGCGCGAACTGTGTGCGCGCGCGCGTGCGGCGCATCCGCCCGGCGCGCGCGCGGTGTTGCTCGCTCACGCCTTCGTGATTGGCGGTACGGAAAGTGAATCCGAACGCCCGTTGTCAGTCGGCGGCAGTGGCGCGGTGTCGGCGGCGTGTTTCGATGGGTTCGATTACGTCGCCTTGGGCCATCTGCATCGGCCGCAGACGGTTGGAGAGTCGCGCATCCGCTATTCGGGGTCGTTGTTGAAATATTCCCTGTCCGAAGCCGGCCACGAGAAAAGCGTGTCATTGGTTGAAATCGATGCACAAGGCGGAGTGACGGTCGAGGCCGTGCCACTCGGTGCCCGGCACGATCTACGTCGCGTCAAAGGGGAACTGGCCGCGCTCGTTGCCGCAGGAGAGGCTGATCCTGCACGCGAAGATTACGTTTTTGCCACGCTTACGGACCCCGGCGCGCTGCTGGACCCGGTCGCACGTCTGCGCGAGGTCTATCCGAACGTATTGGGCTGCGAGCGAAGCGTGTTGCTCGCCGCTGGCGGTGCCCAGGTGGCGCGCGCCAGGCGACGCGAACTCGACGTCAGTGCGTTGTTTGATGATTTTTTCCACGAGGTCACCGGCGAGTCGCTGGACGATGCCGCCCGGCATGCCGTCGAGGAAGTGCTTGAAGAAGCCGAACGTGATGGGCGGGAGAGCCAATGAGACCGCTCACGCTTGCCATACAGGCGTTCGGTTCATTTGCCGCGCGGGTCGAGGTCGACTTCAAGGTGTTCGGCGATTCCGCGCTGTTTCTGATTCACGGGCCCACCGGCGCGGGCAAAACCACCTTGCTCGACGCGCTGTGTTTTGCGCTGTATGGCGAAACGTCGGGAGGCGAGCGTGATGCCCGTACGATGCGCAGCGACCACGCCCCCGCGACGCTTGAAACCCGGGTCGAGCTCGAATTTTCGCTCGGAGCAAAACGTTACCGCGTGCTTCGAAAGCCCGCCCAGCGCCGTCCCAAGTTGCGCGGGGAGGGATGGCGGGAGGTGCCTGCCGAAGCCCAGCTGGATCGGGCTGACGACGCGGGCGAATGGACAAGTCTGGCTACCCAGCCGGGCAAGGTGAGCGCTGCAATACGCGCTCTGCTCGGGTTTGACAGCGCTCAATTTCGTCAGGTCATCGTATTGCCACAGGGGCGCTTTCGCGAGTTGCTGGATGCGGGCTCAGACCAGCGCGAGGCGATTTTGCAGACGCTCTTCAGTACCGATTACTGTCGCACGCTGGCCGACGCACTCCGGCGCCGCGCGCGGGCGCTTGAAGAAGCGGGCAGAGATAAACGTACGCGCCGCGCCGCGTTGTTGCAGCACGCAGGGCATGAGAGTGTCGAGGCGCTGGTTGAACAGCGAGCGGTGCTGGCGAACGAGCTGACGCAACGGCGAGCGGTGGAAAAGTCCGCACGCGAACGGGACGCGGCGGCCCGCAAGGCGCTGGAACGCGGCCGCGTCGCGGTGCGCGCTGCGCGCGAACACGAAGAGGCCGAAAAACGTCTTGCTGAAGCCGTGAAACGACGTGAATCTGCCGCGATGCGACAAACTGAAGCGGCCGCCCGCTTGACGAGCGAACAAGCTTGCGCGCCGGAGCGCGCAGCCCTGGCCAGGAAGCAGGCCGAGCTGGAGGCGCTTACGCAGGCCGTTACGGCGTTGGCGCACGCCGGTGCGCGTCAGAGTGCAGCGCTCAAACGACGCAATGCGGCACAGCTTGAACGCGAGCGTGAAGAGGCGGCATTCGTCGCGGCACGCAAAAAACTGGAACAACAACGTGCTGAGCGCGAAAAAGTGCTCGCGCTGGCGTCACGGAGCGAAGTGCTTGCGCTGCGCCTCAAGGAGGCGACCGCCCAGCAGGAACGCCGAACACGGCTGCTGCGCGTGCGCAAGGAACTGACCGAAGCCGGGAGGAAACTGCACGCCGCGATGGAAGAGGTGGCGGTTGCGGATACAAGGTTGGCCGGTGCGCAGCAGCGGTTGGAAGACGTCGAGCACGCGTGGAGCGCGGCGCAAGCCGGTTTGCTCGCCGCCACATTGCATCCCGGAATGCCGTGTCCGGTGTGTGGCGGTGCGGAACATCCTGCGCCCGCCCGCGCAGTTGCGGATGGTTTGTCAGAAACGACCTTGCGTAACGCCCGCGAGGACGTGCGCAAGGCCGCTTCCGCGCGCGAAGCGGCACAGACAAAGCGCCACGAAGCGGACAAGGCTGCGGAAAATCTGCGCACACAAGCGAGCGAACTGGAACGCTCAAGCGAAGAAATGCTCGATCCAGTGTCTTTGCGTAAGGAGCTTGAGGTCGCTCAGGCCGCTGCGCGCAGGCTCGAGGAACTTGAAGATGAATTTTCCCGCTGCGAACAGGCAATGCAGCGGGCTGAAGCCTCCGCCCGAGAGGCGGGCAGTGCGCGCGAAGAGGCTGCGCGTGAGTTGGCAACAGCCGAGACCGAGGCGCGCGTATTGCAGCAAAGCGTGCCGGAGAATTTGCGTGCAGAAGGGGCGTTGAAGGCCGCGATCGAGCGCGTGACGATCGATCGTACGGCGCTGGAAGACGCGCTGACGCGGGCGGTTGAGGCTGCCCAAGAAAGTGCGGCCGCGCTGGCGGGTGCGCAGTCAGCCGAGCGTGCGGCGCAAGAAGCACTGGCGCGTGCAGCCGAAGGGGTGCGCGCGGCGGGCGACACTTCTACGTCGGATTTGGCCGCGCTCGAAACCGCCTCGACAGAGGCCGCACAGACGTTGGAGGGCGCGCTGTTGGCGATGAACGAGATGGCGGGCAAGGTCAAGGAGTTGGATCGGACGCTGCAGGCGCTTGAAACGCTGGCGGCGGAAGCGACCGAAGTGGAGCAGCAATACGCCGTGTTTGGCCGCCTCGCCGAAGTGGCGGGCGGCGCCAACCCGTTGCGTATGAGTTTTCAGCGCTTCGTTCTTGCGACCTTGCTTGATGAAGTGCTGGAAGCCGCATCGCTGCGTCTTGTGCGCATGAGCCGCAGTCGTTATGAGCTGCAACGTCGCCGTGAAGCCGGAGACCAGCGCATGGCCGGCGGGTTGGAGTTGGAGGTTTTTGATCACTATACCGGCGTGAGTCGACCGGCAAACACCTTGTCGGGGGGCGAAAGCTTTCTGGCTGCGCTGGCGCTGGCGTTTGGCTTGGCGGATGTGGTGCAGTCGCGTGCGGGGGGCGTGCAGATGGATACGTTGTTCATCGACGAAGGTTTCGGCACGCTCGACCCGGAAAGTCTGGATTTTGCGTTATCCACCCTCGTCGATCTGCGCGAAAAGGGCCGCTTGGTCGGGCTGATCTCACACGTTGCCGAGTTGCGCGAACGTATCGATGCCCGACTGGAAGTGGTTGCCGGCCCCTCAGGCAGCAGCCTGCGCGTAACGGTTTAGCGACCGACCGTTCCTTCAGTAAGGACCGATCACCGCGGGGGCGATGCCCAGATGGTTGTTGACGTTTTTTACGCCTGGCGCATTTTCGGCCGCGACGCCGGCCGCCTGGCGCTCATTTTCGTTTTCAACCAGCCCCCACAATGTGACGACCCCGTCCACCACGACAACGTTCGTCATGCTGCCGGGAATGCCGAGTTTGTCCTTCATTTCGGTGACGATGTGATCGCGGATCGCAAGATCCCCCTCGGCGCCACTGTTGTCGGCTCGCATTGCCGAGAGCCCGTGGAGTAGATTGGAGCGCGACACGATGCCCACCAATTTACCCTCGCGTAATACCGGAACGCGCTTGATGCGGTGCTTTTCAAGCGTTTGCGCGATCTTGTACAAGGGGGTGTCTTCTTCGACGCTGATCACATCGCGCGTCATGACGTTCCTGGCGCGCTGGCCGTGCGATTTTACGTAGTCCGCAGCGTCGTTGCGAGCGGAGAACAAGGCGGTCAACCACCAGGAGTCACGCCGGTTGGTCTGGTTCTCGGCGCGATACATGAGATCCCCTTCACTGACCATGCCGACAACCTTTCCTGCGTCATCCACAACGGGTGCGGCGCTGATGCGATTGCGCAGCATCAGATTGACGATCTCTTGTACCGGGGTTTGCGGGCTGACAGTGATAACTTCGCGAGTCATTACGTCTACAGCATGCATGAGATACCTCCCGTAGGTTGTGAATGATCGAGCCCCTCGTGAAGTTGCATGAAGCTAAAAAGGCGACTCCGTACTACCTATTATGGACGTTCTGAGGGCGAGTGTTTTGATCCGCGTCAATGATGAGAGAGGAGGATGATTCTGGACGGTAGAGAGACGTTCTGCTACGGTTCCGAGGATTACGATGTAGGTTAAACAAGGAATTTACGATGGAAGTCCAGAAGGTTCGGTGCTTGATTTCGCGTGGCGGTTCAATGATCGGCATGCACACGCTCGACATGATCGAGTTTGCGGGTGGGCATTACGCAGTGTTTGAATGGGAAGAAATGGACGATGGAAATCGTCGCCCGCGTTACATGGCACCGCTCGACGCCAATTTTCTGCAGCCTCTGCCTGAAGGAGATGCGGAAGCCTCGCATCAGTACCGCGTGTCCCTGCCTGATCCGCGCCCCTTCGCCTGAACGGCGCATCCGGCTTCCCCGGGCGCCATTATGGTGGCAGCATAGACCCCGTACTCAGTATGGGGAACCCGATGAAGCCGACGAATCTACGTCTTCAGCTTCTGTTCGATTTGCACCTGGCCGTTCCGGAAGAAATGCTTTCCGGCTCGCCGGAAGACGTGCGTGCCCGACTGACGGAGGCGCTGGGCACAATGGTGTTACAGGGACTTCCGACCGTCGCGGCCAAACAGCTTGCGCGCAGCGGCATTGAGCTTTCTCGTCACGAGCATGCGGTGCAAATGGCGCCAGTCCAGCAGCATACCGCGATTCCGATCGCGGATCTGGTGGCCGCCGCGCCGCATTTGACCGACCAGGAACTGGCGCAACTTTCCGCTCGTCTGGGAAATGGAGCGTTCTCTGATGCAGCCGACCGTCAACGCGCCTTGCGTCGTCAGGCGCTCGCGTTGGTGAATGAATTCCGCTGTGTCCCGTGTGTGGTGTACGGAGAAAGCCTTGCGGGCAAGGCCGATACGCTGGACGCCGTGCTCAATCTCACCAACGGCAGCGTGATGGTCCAGGCGCATGACCGAGACAGACGAATTTCCACCGACCAGGGCAAGACCTGTATTGAACTTGCAGAGGGGGAAGTGCGGATGCCGGCGAGCTGCGCGGGTTCGACCATCAGCGGGCCGGTGATCGAAGTTGCAATCGCCGACCTGGCGGCACACCGAGACATCCTGATCGGGTTATGGCAAAGGACGTAAGGCCGGGGCCGGCCAATATTTCGACGCTGGATCTGCCGCGAGACAGCCGTCTCGCAGTGCTTGCACCCCATCCGGACGATTTTGACGCAATCGCGATAACGATGCGTCATTTTCAGCGCCTTGGCTGGAGCATTCATGTGGCCGTACTGACGGGCGGCGCCTCAGGGGTAGAAGAGGGTTTTGCCGGAGTCTATACACCCGCCGAGAAGGTGGCTTTGCGCGAGCGCGAACAGCGCGCAAGTCTTCACGCGTTTGGCCTGCCGGAAGAGGCATTGTGTTTTTTGCGTCTGGATGGCGACGATAGCCGGTTGCCGTTGAACGAGGGCAGCGTTGCCGCTGTGCGCGCGTTCCTCGACCGGACAGACCCGTCGTTGGTGTTCATGCCGCACGGCAACGATAGCAATGAAGCGCACCGCCACACGTGGAACCTGTTTTCAGAGATCGCACGTGCGGATGAGCGGAAAGTGGAAGCCTGGCTCAATCGCGACGCCAAGACGCAAGCCATGAACGAGGACGTCGCGACGCGTTTCGGCGCGTCCGATGCGCAGTGGAAGGCGTCGTTGTTACGCCTGCACGCTTCGCAACATGCACGGAATCTGAACTCCCGCGGGACGGGGTTTGATGAACGTATCCTGGCGGTCAACCGCGCAGCGGCAGAAGCCGCTGGCTGGCCCGGGGAATGGGCTGAGGTGTTTGAGCGAGTCGGTTTCTGAGTCGGCGCGCATCCTAGGTGCGTCGGTCGTCTTTTTCCCATACCTCGCGCAGCACTTCACCTTCGAGGACATCGCCATCATTGTGAGGTGATGCGCCGTTGCGGGCCGCCGCGCGGCGAAACTCCTGGAAACGCGGGTCCTGTTCCATCTGTTTGCGCACCTTGCGCATCTTCCACCACAAAAAGCCCCACAGCACGACGCCAAGCGCGATCGCAACAGCGAAGATCACGAACGAGAACATGAAGCCGATGACGGCCAGAACGGCCGCCACAAGGATGGCGCCGATACGTGTGAAAATGCCTGGCGGTTTGCTGGAAACGTACGTGATGTGAGGGCGGGGCCCTTGTCCGAAGGACATGAAAAGAACTCCTGCTGCAAAAGAGAGATGCTGACCGAGCGCGGGCTGTGGGTCAAATTGCCCTGCGTCAGCGTACTTGGTTAGTCCGTGGCCGGAAGGTAGAAGTTCCACCGGGAAAGCTTGCAAACTGTGAGCGAGACGCCGCAAAGGCGTCGGCGCACGTTCTGCAGGCTGCGCGTTTGGGATTCCATGAAGTGGAAGCACAGCCTGCGCCGGTATGTCATCGAGTCGGCGGGCGCTAATGCAACGTGGGGCGCGCCTCATCCAGCTGTGCAGTCGATGTGGCGCTCATGCACACGGGCAGCGGGGCCGGGCGCATGTCGCGCGCGAGAGCGGCGGCCAATTCGGCATCGTGGCCGTAGACATCAGGACGCAACGTGAGATGTCCGTCGGCATCAACGGTGGCGCCAACATGACTGATCAAGATCGAAATCGGTTCGTCGAGACGCACTTCGCGCGTTTTGTTGGTTTTCAGCCAGCCGTCGATGCGCTCGTTTGCATCGGAGGTGCCGAGCAAGAGCTCCGCCAGATCCAGGGCACGTTCGACGCGCACGCAGCCGGAGCTGGTCGTGCGTTGGTCGCTCTCGAACCACCGTTGGCTGGGCGTGTCATGCAGAAACACCAGAAACGGGTTGTCGAAACGGAAGGCGACCTGGCCGAGCGCGCCTTGCGGGCCGGGGGCCTGACGCAGCAAGATGCCGCGCGGGGCGTCCCAGTTGACGCTCCAGGGGTCGAGCTCTTCGCCGGTAGACGCGTCGATCACGCTCAAGTTTTGGCGCTGAAGGACGCCGATGTCCTTGCGAATGGCGGGCAGTTTGTCCTTGCGCATGATGGTGGGCGGCACCACCCAGGCGGGATTGAAGGTCAGACGCGTGATGGTCGATTGAAGCAAGGGGGTCGGGCGGGAAGCCTGACCGATCTGGACGCGCGAACTCCACACCGTTTCATCATTGCGCACAAGCGTCACGCGGGCTCCGCCGGTATCTACACGCAATTGAGTCGGGTGCAGATCTCGTGAAACCTGACGCCAGCGTTCGAGGTTGGCGCGTACGCGGGCGATGCGTTCGGAAAGGTCCGGATTCAGCATCGCAAGCGTGCGTGGGCCGACGATGCCGTCCGCATGCAAGTGATGCGCTTGCTGGAAATTCTTGACCGTGGCGAGCAGCGCTTCATCGAAACGATAAAAAGCGTCGGCAGGGGCGTCCAGCGTGGCATAACCGAGCCATGCCAAGCGCTCGCGCAACAGCGCCACACGCGGATCATCGTCGCCCACGCGTAATGCCGGGCCTGCGGGCACTGGCGGCGGCTCCGGCTCTGTGTGGTGCATGAGTTGAGCGTGCGCCTTGCGTAACGCGCGGTACTCAGCGTGCTGCGGGCGAGCGGCGTCGAGGGTGTGGGCAAGGCTGTCCAGGCCGGTATAGGCCAGAGCGACCATCATGTTGCCTGAAGCGGTGTCGTGAGCGCGCCAGATGCTTTCGCTGGAATCGTTCAGGCGGCCGCGAGAGAGGTCGTGCAGTGCGCTGAGCCAGGCTTGCGTGGCGAAGGACTGAATGCAGGCCAGTTCGGCGGGGTCGTCCGGTAATCGCTGCGCAACCCGACGCAGGCTGGATTCCCCATAGGCTTCCGGGTCCAGTCCGTCGTCCGCGAGTGTAGCCAGCGCGTCGGCAAGATTTTCAAGGCGGCTCTCGTCCCAGGCCATCGTTTCCCCCGTGAGACTTTCGAAGGCCTGGATGCGCGGGTCGGCCGACAGCGCCGGAATGGCCACGAACATCAACAACGCGGTCACGAAAAAGCGCATTTGCAACACCTCTTTTATTTGAAATCTCTTATTGCTATATTCTTGCGCGATTACCACTTTGCAATGGCGTCGGCAGAGCAGAACGGGCCAGACGTTTCAGGGAGTTCAAGAAGTGTTCAAAAATATCGTCCGGTGTTGGTTGCTGGCGGGGGCCCTTGCAATCTGTTCGACTCATGCCGTGGCGCTTCAGTTCGCCAATCCGCTTGTAGCTTCGCTGTCCGTTCGCGCGACAGATCTCGACCCGGACGTGTTGAAGTATGCAGTCAATGCCATGCAATGTGCTGTGCGTCATGGCGCACAGCCGGCTGAACGACTGGCCGTGATCGATTTTTCGCTACCTTCCGCCGAGCAACGTCTGTGGATTTTCGATCTGACCCGGCGCGAATTGCTGTTGTCTGATTATGTCGCCCACGGTAGTGGGTCCGGTGAGTTTTTTGCAACCGAATTCTCCAACGTCATGGGCAGTCATCAATCCAGCCTGGGGCTGTTTCGCGCGGCCGAGAGCTATGATGGCAAGCACGGTTATTCATTGCGCATGGACGGCCTCGAGCCGGGCGTGAATGATCTCGCCCGCGACCGGGCGATCGTGATCCACGGTGCGGATTACGTTGATCCTTCCTGGATTCCACAATATGGACGCATAGGGCGCAGTCAGGGGTGTCCGGCGGTACGGCGCGCAATCGCTCCCAAAGTCGTCGATGCATTGAAAGATGGGCAATTCGTGTTTGCGTATTATCCCGATCAGAAATGGCTGCAATCCTCGGCCTATCTGAGCTGTGATCCGACTCGGGTAGCCGCGGCGCAGCGCGATGCAGGATGATTTTCTCCATTGAAACAGTAAAAAAGCCCGGCTTGCCGGGCTTTTTTACTGTGCGGAGGTTGTCGAACGAGCAGTCAGACATCGCTATTTCCGACTCCGACGGCCCGCCCAGGCAGGAGAGAGGACGATGTTCAGTGGGCGGTTTGCTGCCGCAAGGCGTTGAGAAGCTTCTGCCCGGCCCGACCATCCGGTTTCAGATTGAGGCTGGGCTGAAGCTGCTGGATGACGTGGCGGGTCTTCGTGCCAATGATGCCATCCACTTCGCCGATGTCATGACCGAGTGCGATCAATCGCTCCTGCACTTCGCTGCGTTCGGCACGAGACAGGCCGGGGTCGTCGGTGGGCCAGGGCGTGACAAATTCGCTGCCGCCGCGAATCCGGTCGGACAGGTGGGCGATCGCCAACGAATAGCTCTCCGCCGCGTTGTAGGAAAAAATCGCGTCGAAATTTTTCAGCACAAGAAAAGCCGGCCCTGCGCCCCCTGCAGGCAGTAATAAACCTGCGGCCGTCGAGCCTGCGGGCAAGGCGGAGCCGTCGACGCGGCGGACGCCGTGCGCGGCCCAGGTGCTCATGGGCTGTTTGTTCTTGCGACCGGCTCGGCTGGCATCAAAATTTTCAGGCAGCCGCACTTCGAAGCCCCAGCGCTCATCGGTACGCCAGCCGGAGCGGGCGAGGTAATTTGCCGTCGAGGCGAGCGCGTCGGGTATGTTGCCGATCAGGTCGCGGCGACCGTCGCCGTCGAAATCGACCGCGATGCGGTTAAAGGTCGAGGGCATGAACTGTGTATGACCAAAGGCGCCGGCCCATGAACCGGTGAACGATTCGGGATTGACGTGGCCTTCCTGCAGGATGTTCAGTGCGTGGAACAGTTCGCTGCGGAAAAAGGTTTGACGCCGGCCGATGCAGGACAGTGTGACGAGTGATTCCACCACCGGCCGTTTGCCGAAAACGCGGCCGTAGTCGCTTTCCACGCCCCATATTGCCACCACCGTGGCCGGGTCGACGCCATATTGACGTTCAATCTCGGCCAATTGAGGCGCCCAGCGCTGGAGCATTTCGCGGCCATCCGCGACACGTCGTTCATCCACCAGTCCGGCCATGTAATCCCAGATGGGAGTGGTAAATTCGGGTTGGCGGTCGAGCAGGGCGATGATGTCCATGTCCGGCTTCTGGTTTGCGGCGTAACGGTCGAAGGTGGCCTGTGTTACCCCTTTCGAGCCGGCTTCGGTGCGCAGCTTGGCAAGACATTGATCAAAACCGGGGTGGGCATGCGCCATGAGTGGGGCGGTTGCGAACAGGGCGGCGAGGGCGGTCAGTCGAAGCATGATTCTGAACCTGAAGATTTTTGGGAGGATGGGGAGAATGCTACGTCAGTTCGATGCGGCAAGATGTGTGCTGCGGTAAAGTCGCTTCCACGGACAATTCGAAGTACTTACGGACCTTGGCCATATGAAGAACGGAAACCCTGTAGGGCGTTGGTTATTTTGGGTTGCATTTGCGGTCATTGCGGGCCTGATCGTTTTGGTGATGGTCCAGGTGGATCGTCAGTGGCAGCGCATGGGTGAGATGAACCGCGTGATGCAGGAGCAGGCTGAGGATATCCGGCGCACGCGCGGTTTGCTCCGGAATCTTGCAGAGCACATCAGCCAGGGCGGCGATCGATTGGCGGACGGCGTACGGCAGGCAGGCGGAAATGAGCCGTCCGTCGATGCGTTCACGCGAGCACGTCAAGCGGCCGCCGATCCCGAATATACTCAGGGTGACTGGTTGCGGCTGGCCTTTGGCAGCGGATTGCGCACGATCACGCCCTTGGCCTCGTCCGACGCCTATGCCGCAGAAGTGCAGAACTACGTACTTGAATCGCTGCTTGCACGCGATCCGGACACGCTTGAATGGCAGGGTCTGATCGCGCGCGACTGGACGGTGTCAGAAGACGGGCTGACGCTGACCTTCACCTTGCGGCGTGATGTGACCTTCTCTGACGGACAGCCGCTGACCGCGCAAGACGTGGCCTTCACCTTTGAATTCATCATGGATGAGCGGATCGCCGCGCCACGCCAGCGCGCTTATTTCGACAAGATTGAGCGCGTCACAGCGTTGGACGAACGTCGCGTCGAATTCGTTTTTGCCGAGCCCTATTTCAATAGTCTCGCCCTGGCAGGCGGCATGGGCATCATGCCGGAGCATTTCTACCGCCGTTTTCTGGATGAGCCACGCACGTTCAACGAAAGCCGCGGCCTGTTGCTGGGGTCGGGCCCGTACCGTTTGAATGATCCGGAAAGCTGGACGCCGGACCAGGGGCGCATTGAACTGGAACGTAACCCACGTTATTGGGGGCCGGTGGATGGCGCGTTTGATCGCATTGTGTGGCGGATCATCGAGAATGACAGCGCCCGCCTGACCACTTTCCGCAATCAGGATATCGACGCCTACGCTGCGCGACCGCGCGAATACCGGCAGCTGCTTGAGGACAAAGAGCTGAACGAGCGTACGCAGAATTTCGAATACATGAGCCCGACTGCCGGGTACAGCTATATTGCGTGGAATCAGTCGCGCGCGGGCGAGCCGACGCGTTTCGCGGATGTGCGCGTACGCCAGGCGATGAGCTATCTGACCGACGTCGAACGTATCATCGACGAGGTTTTTCTGGGTTATGCCGAGCGTGCGGTGAGCCCGTTTTCGCCGCGCTCCAAACAGCATGATCCCTTGCTCATGCCCGTGCCGCATGATATTGAACGCGCCAAGGCGCTGTTAGAAGAGGCCGGTTACGCCGATCGCAACGGCGATGGGATTCTGGAAGACGAAAAGGGGCAGCCGTTCGCGTTTGAATTGACCTTCTTTCAGGATAGCGAGGACACGCGTCGGATGGTGTTGTTTCTGCGCGATCTGTATGCGCGCGCCGGCATCGTCATGAAACCGCATCCGACCGAATGGTCGGTGATGCTGGAAAACATCAATCAGAAGAATTTCGACGCGATCACGCTGGGCTGGACCTCTGGCGTGGAGATCGACATTTTCCAGATGTTTCATTCCAGTCAGGCAGTGGAGGGCGGTGACAATTTCATCAACTATCGCAACCCGGAACTTGACCGTCTGATCGAAGCGGCGCGCGCCGAGGTGGACGAAGAGACGCGCATGACGCTGTGGCAACAGGCCGAGCGTGAAATGTTCGAAAACCAGCCCTACACGTTCCTTTTCCGCCGAAATTCGCTGACCTTCCTCGATGCGCGCATTGCCGGTTTGGAAAATACCGCGCTGGGATTGAACCTCATGTCGGTGCCGGTCGAGATCTGGGTGCCGGCGGCGCAACAGCGTCATTGATGAGCCGCGCATGCTGACCTATCTGTTTCGCCGCATGTTGCTGATGGTGCCGACGCTGTTCGGCATCACGCTGGTGGTGTTCGTGGTGATGGCGGCCGCGCCCGGCGGCATCAGCGTGCAATCGCTGGTGGATGGCAGCAACCTCGATGCAGAGGCGCGACAGGCGTTGGAAGACTATTACAACCGCTTGTACGGCCTGGATCAGCCGGCACCCGTGCAATATCTGCGCTGGCTCAACAATATCTCGCCGATTGGTTTCGAGCGTGAGGCCGACGGCACGCTTGGCGCGTTTTCCTTGAGCAAGGGACCCGATCTGGGGGTGAGTTTTCGCTATGGTCGATCCGTGAGCGATTTGCTGGCCGAACGCTTGCCCATCACGCTGCTGCTCAACCTGCTGTCGATCCCGTTGATCTACGCGATTTCGATCGCCATCGGCGTGCAGGCGGCGCGCTCTCGCGGCGGGCGGTTTGATCTGGCCTCGAACGTCGTGCTGCTGGGGCTGTGGTCCGTGCCGACGATGTTGGTCGGGGTGCTGTTTATTGGCTTTTTCGCATCGGAGCAATATTGGCGTTGGTTCCCGACCGGCGGGTTGATACGGCGTGAAGCGGTTGATCAGACATTTTTGCCATGGTTGGCGAGCGGCATGGACGTGCTGTGGATGCTCGCCATTGTTGCGCTGGCGACGACCTTGCTGGTGTGGGCGGCCGCGGCCGCAAGCTTGCGCATGCGCCGCCTCGGTGGCGCCGTGTTGGGTGGGGTGCTGGGGTATGCGATGGCCGCGCAACTGGCAGGTTTTGCGCCGGATGTGCTCCATGTTGTCCTGACGTTGACCGGCGCGGTGGTGTTGGGCGCGCTGGCAGGCATTCCGGGCACGGGCCTGCGCATCGCGCTGGCGGGCGGGCTGGGGCTGATGCTTGGCATTGTCGTTGCGCGTGCTGCGGGTGTGCAGGTGGTGCAGACTGGGTATCTGTTCGAGCGAGCGTGGCATCTGGTGTTGCCGGTCGTCGTTCTGTCTTACGGCAGCCTGGCTTTTTTGGCCAAACTCACACGCGCGTCGCTGCTTGAAAACCTTGCCGCCGATTATGCGCGCACTGCGCGCGCCAAAGGTGTGACAGAGGAAACCGTATTGTGGCGGCATGTCTTTCGGAATTCATTGCTGCCATTGATCACGGTGTCAGCAACCTTGTTGCCCAGTCTGTTGGCCGGATCGGTGATTGTGGAAAGCATTTTCAGCATCGATGGCATGGGTAAACTGGCGGTGGAGGCGGTGCAGACGCGTGACCGGGAACTGGTGTTGTCCGTGACGCTGATCTCCGGGCTGCTGACGCTGGCGGGTTACCTGCTGGCGGATATTGCGTATGCGATTGCGGATCCGAGGGTGAGCTATGACTGAACAGGTGCAACGGGCTCGCCCGTGGTCCGCCGAAGTCATCGGTGCGTTGCTTGTTCGCACCAGTGCGCGTATCGGCCTGGCGTGGATCGCGGTGTTGGTGGCAGCGGCGGTGTTTGCGCCGTGGATCGCGAACAGTCATCCGCTGTATCTGGTGGTGGACGGGGAAGTGAGCTTTCCGGCGATGCGTCATCTTACGGCGGCGGATTACACCTGGTTCGCAGCCTTCATATTGGCGATTTTTGCGTGGCGCTTACGCGGGCCAGTGTTTTTGCGTTTTGTCGGCTGGTTTCTCAGTGTGGCGATTGCCGGCCTGATCGCATGGGTCTGCGTTGCGCCGCCGACGCTGGTGATCCACGAGCAGTACCGCGAACTGGAAGCTTCGGGGCGGATTGATTTCGTGCTGCGGGCACCGATTCCCTATTCGGCCAAAGACTATTTGCGCGATTATGGCGATACCGGCATCGAAGCACCTCTGGCTGCGTCGGATGGGCGTGTGCATTGGTTCGGCACTGAAGACAATGGCGCGGATGTCGCCTCGCGCATGATTCACGCAGCACGTATCGCGCTTGGAATCGGTTTTATCGCCACCGGTATTGCGCTGATCATTGGCACGCTTATTGGCGGTCTGATGGGTTATTTCTCCGGCGTTGTGGATATGATCGGGATGCGTCTGGTGGAGATTTTCGAAGCCATCCCGACACTGTTTTTGCTGCTGACTTTCGTGGCGTTCTTTGGCCGTTCGATCTACATGATGATGATCATCATCGGCATCACTTCCTGGTCAGGGTACGCGCGCTATGTGCGGGCGGAATTTCTGCGTCTGCGCGATCAGGATTTCGTGCAAGGGGCGATTGCCAGCGGCCTGCCGCTGTCTTCCATCCTGTTCCGTCACATGTTGCCGAACGGGGTGGCACCGTTGCTCGTCGCAGCAAGTTTTGGCGTGGCCTCAGCGATTCTTGCCGAAACCACGTTGTCCTTTCTCGGCCTGGGTCTGGTGGATGACCCGTCGTGGGGGCAGTTGTTGAACCAGGCGGTGCAGTCTTCAACCTTCAACTGGTGGCTTGCGGTGTTTCCGGGCGGTGCGATCTTTCTGACCGTGTTTGCCTACAACCTCATTGGCGAAGCGCTGCGCGATGCCGTCGATCCGCATACCCAGCGCGCTGCGGGCGGGGCTGCGCGATGAAGCTGCTTGAAATTCGCGATCTGGCTACCGAGTTGTCCGATGGCCGCCAATGGATGCGCGCGGTCGATGGAGTGAGCCTGGAAGTCCGGCGCGGCGAGACGTTTTGCCTGGTGGGAGAGTCCGGCAGCGGCAAATCGGTGACCGCGTTGTCGGTGATGGGATTGCTGCCGCATGCGCGTCACCGGCATCCGTCCGGCGAAGTGATGCTGCATGACGAGGCTGGGACGGGCGTGTCGTTGCTCGGCGCAGGCGATGCGGTGCTCTCCGGGGTGCGTGGCGGGCGCATCGGCATGATTTTCCAGGAGCCCATGACCTCGCTGAATCCGGTATTGACCATTGGGGAGCAGATCGAAGAGGTGTTGTTGCTGCACCGCCCCGAACTGGATGCGCCGACTCGTCACGAACGTATTCGCGCGGCGTTGGAAGAGGTTCGCATCGCCGATGCGGCAACACGCATGCGTGAATATCCACACCGCTTGTCCGGTGGCCAGCGCCAGCGTGTCATGATCGCGATGGCGCTGATCTGCGAACCCGCGCTGTTGATTGCGGATGAACCGACCACCGCGCTGGACGTGACCGTGCAGGCTGAAATTCTGCGGTTGATGCGAGAACTGCAGCAGCGGCGCGGCATGGGCATATTATTTATCACGCATGATTTTGGCGTGGTGTCGCGTATCGCCGATACCGTTGGAGTGATGAAAAAGGGGCAGCTGGTCGAATGCGGAACGGTCGCCGACGTATTGCGTCGTCCGACCCATGCGTACACGCAAAGTCTGATTGCTTCATTGCCGGAGCGCCTCCCGCGTGGCAAACGGGGCGAGGCGCGTGCCCAGGCACTCGTTGCGCTGCGCGACCTTGCCGTGCACTTTCCGGTGCGGCGCGGCCTGTTGCGGCGCGTGGTGAGCCATGTGCGGGCGGTTGACGGTGTGTCGCTCGAGGTACATCCGGGCGAGGTCGTGGCGCTGGTGGGGGAGTCGGGATGTGGGAAAAGTACGCTGGGTCGCACGTTGTTGCGCCTGCTTGAGCCGAGCGCCGGAAAAATCCTGCTCGAAGGGCGCGACATCACCGATCTGTCGCATACTGCAATGCGTCCGTTGCGTCGGCGCATGCAGGTGGTGTTTCAGGATCCGGGGTCGAGCCTCAATCCGCGCCTGCCGATCGCCACCACCTTGCTCGAGCCGATGCGTGTCCATGGTGTGGGCAACGATGAGGATGAGCGGTTTGCCCGCGCCGCCGAGCTGTTGGAGCGCGTTGAAATGCCCGCTGACAGTTTGTGGCGATATCCACATGAATTTTCCGGCGGTCAGCGTCAGCGCCTTGCGATTGCGCGGGCGCTGGTACTGGAACCGACTTTCATCCTGTGCGATGAGATCACTTCGGCCCTGGATGTTTCGGTGCAGGCCGGGATTCTGAAGTTGTTACGCCGGTTGGTGGATGAAGAAGGGCTGGGGATGCTGTTCATCACCCACAACATGGGCGTGGTCGAATATTTGTCGGACCGCATCGCGGTGATGCATGCGGGGCGCATCGTGGAGAGCGGTCGCACGGCGGATGTGCTGGCCGATCCGCAGGAAGCTTATACGCGTACGCTGCTCGCAGCGGTGCCGCGATTGGATGAATGCGTTACTTGAAATGAGGGACGTTGATGGAGCTTCTCTTCGGCATCATTGTTCCCATCTTCGGTACGCTCGGTATCGGCTATGCGGCGGCGCGTTTCGGATGGTTTGACGAAGCGGCCAATCGCGGCCTGTCGGTGTTCGTATTCAATTTCGCGATTCCGCTGATGCTGTTTCGCTCGATTGTGCAGACCGAACTGCCTGAGCGCATGCCGTGGGGCTATCTGATTTCGTATTTTGGTGGGGCCTCAGTGGTGTTCTGTGGCGCCATGCTCGCAGGCCGGGTGTTATTCAGCCGACGGCTGGATGAGCAGGCCGTGCTGGGACTCGGGGCGAGTTTTTCGAATACGGCGATGTTGGGTATTCCGTTGGTCGTCACCGCCTACGGCCCGGCGGCCGCGTTGCCGTTGTTTGCGCTGGTCGCTTGTCACGGTCTGGTGTTATTGCCGCCTACGACGATTCTCGTCGAGGCTTCGCGCGGCGGTGGGCAGTCGATTGCAAAGCTGTTGTGGGCACTGCTCAAGGGGGTGCTGACGACCCCCATCATCTGGGGGCTGAGCGCCGGCTTGGCGTTCGCGATCGGTGGGGTGACGATCCCGGCGCCGCTTGATTCGATCGCCAAGGGCATGGCTGCGGCCGCTGCGCCGTGCGCCCTGTTCGCGTTAGGTGCGTCGTTGACGCGCTATCGTTTGGGCGGGAATCTGAGCGAGCCATTGATCCTTGTCACGCTCAAGACCATCGTGCATCCGTTGCTGGTGTGGCTGCTTGCCACCCGGGTTTTTCATGTGCCAGATCTTTGGGCAGTGGTCGCTGTCACGCTTGCGGCGTTACCGGCGGGGGTGACGCCTTATCTGTTTGCGCAGCGTTATCAGGTGGTGAATGCCTCGATTGCTTCAACGGTGTTCTTGTCGACCTTGTTTTCGGTGGTAAGTCTGTCGGTGCTGCTGTTCATCATGCGGGGGTGAGGGCACCGACCAGTGAGGGCTGGGTGTTGCGCGCGAAATGGTGGACTGAAAAAGCGACACGTTCTTGTACGCTGCGCCCCTCGGGTTGCGCTTCGACCAGATCCAGACGCCCCTTCAGCCCCTCACCGTTGGCCATCTGGATCGCCAGGCCGGGACGCGCGTTAAGTTCCAGCAGCATGGGCCCAAGATCACGGTCGAGTGCGAGATCTGCCCCAAAGTAGCCCAGTCCGCTCATTTCATAGCAGGCGGAGGACAGGTGCAGCAGCGTCTCCCAGTCTGGAATTTTCAGTGAAGCGACTTCGCGGCCGGTGTCCGGGTGCACGCTGCACGGGCGGTCGAATTGCACCGCACGTACCGCCATCCCGCTGCCAATGTCCAGACCGACGCCAACAGCGCCCTGGTGCAGGTTGGCCTTGCCATCCGAGGCGGCGGTCGAGAGCCGCATCATGGACATGACCGGATAGCCCTTGAAGACGATCACTCGGATGTCGGGTACGCCTTCATGCGTGTAGTCGGCGAAGCGTTCGTCGAAGTTGATCAATGTCTCGATCAGTGCTGCGTCGGGCGAACCGCCCAATGAATACAGCCCAGACAGAATGTTCGAGAGGTGACGTTCGACATCCTTGCGCGAAATGCGCGTCCCGCTGGGTTTGACGTATTCGTCCCCCTCAACGCGCTCGATCACGAGAATGCCCTTCCCGCTGCTGCCCTTGGCGGGTTTGATAACGAAGCCAGGACATTCGGCGACCATCTTGGCGATGTGGCGGACTTCAAACTGGGAGCGTACCGTGCCGATCAGCGCGGGCGTGATCACTCCATGCTCGGTGGCGAGCAGCTTGGTCTGGAGCTTGTCGTCCACCAACGGATACAGACGCCGATCGTTGTAACGCCCGATGTAGCGGATGTTGCGCGTGTTCATGCCGATCACGCCTTTTGCATGCAGGGCATTCACTACTTTCCGCATGGGTCAGCGCTCCGCCAGCGGTTTGAAACGCCACAGTTCAAGCAACCGGTAGCCGGTGTAGTTGCCGATCATCAGAATGAGGGCCATCAGGATCAGCTGCACGCCAAGGAAATTGAATGTGATATGGCGTATCCAGGGATTGGTCATGGCCAGATAGGCGATGACGGCCGTGAGGAGGCTGCCGCCACCCTGAATCAACACTTCCTTGGGGCCTTCCTCTTCCCACAGGATGGACATGCGTTCGATCGTCCATGACAGGATGATCATGGGGAAGAACGTGATGGTCAGGCCGGCGTTGAGGCCAAAGCGCCAGGACATCACCGAGAAAACCGAGATGATGCCGATCACGGTGATGATGACCGCGGACACTCTGGCCACCAATAACAGGTTCAGATGCGAAAGGTAACTGCGGATCACCAGACCCACTACGACGACCAGCAAAAAGCCGATCAGACCGGTGGTCAGGGATGTCTGGATGAAGGCCAGTGCGATCAGTACCGGCATGAAGGTGCCAGAGGTCTTGATGCCGATCAGGATGCGCAGGATCACCACCATCAGGGCGCCGATCGGAATCAGCAGGATGGTCATGAAAAGCGCCTGTTCTTCCAGAGGCAGACTGTGGATCGAGAAATTGAGCAGCGTCGAATCGGTGGTCTGATCGTGCAGGATGGTGTTGGCCGGCTGACTGTGGCGCAACATCGCGAACGTGACGTTCGACTTCGTGCCGCCCTGTACTTCTAGTACCGGCCCGGCGGCGCGCTGCCACAGGAGAAGATTGTCGGGTTTGTCTTCGGCACCGGAGATCGGGTCGATCAGGATGGAGCGTTCATCGTCGAACACTTCGATCCAGGTCGTCAGATGCTGACGTCGCCGCCCATCTTCAAGCAGCAGGCCGCTCACCTCGCGCGCAGCGATGCCGGCCTGGTTGAGCAGGCGAACGAACAGGGTCGCTTCCGAAAACTGCGTGAGCAGAAGACGTGCGTTTTCGTCTTGATGTTCTCCGCTTACGTCGCGTACCAATGCCCGGGCGAAGCTGAACGGGTCGGCCGAACGCCGCCAGGCGCGTTCGACGATGTTGTACGCGGCAATTTCGTAGGGGCTGTCCCAGAGCACTTCGGAGGGGATTTCCGGCGGCGGGACGGCTACGCCTTGCTCGGAGGGGGCGACAAGAATTTGGGCCGTGTAATAAAGCTGCTGGGGGCCATGGGCTGAACGGATGGACCAATGAGCGCGGCGCGCGCCATCGGTCTCACCGAAACTCAAGCCGTAACCGGAAGAGGCGGTGTGCTCCGATTGCAGCCGAAAGCCCGGTTGGTTGCTTGGCAGTGCGAGGTCGACGCGTACCGGCTCACCTTGCGCGAGTAAATTGACCTGGGCTTCCACTTCCCAGACCAGGCGGCGTTCACCCGGCGTCCACGGTACTTCGTAGGCAATGTGGCGATGCATGCTGAGGGCAATACCGGCCAGCAGCAACGCGCCGACGATCAGATAAAAAGGTAGTCGCGCCATGGATCAGTCTTCAGCCTGGTCGTTGTCGTCCTGATCCTGGGCGGCGGCAGCTGCGGGCGCGCCGCCCGGATATTCGGGTCGGGGCAACGTATAGGTGCGACTCACATCAATGACCGCTTGATCCATCATGAAACGACGCCCGAGCAACACCGGATAGGTGAGATGCGTCCGGTCATTGAGCGTAAATTCGACGTTTTGCTCCAATCCCCCCAGCGTGACCGGCAAACGGATCACCGGCCGGGTCTCACTGCCCGATGCTTGCAGGATGCGTACCCGACGCACGATGCGCGCTTCAAACTCTTGCTCACGCGCAGCGGGTACGACGACGTCGTCTTCATCCAGGCCCAGGCGGAAACGTACCCAGTTCTGGCCGTCGCGTTCGAACGGTGTGATCTCCTCGGCGGACAGCGAGGAAGTGTTGGCGCCGGTGTCGAGACGCGCCTTGAAATATGAGCCCAGGGTAGGCAGTCCGATCCACTCGGCTCGACCGAGCATCAGCTTGTCGCCAATGTCGGTGCTGCGGATGATCGGGCTGGGGCGCTCAAGCGCTGCGGTGCGTTTCGCGGCGTTGGCAACCTCCCCCTGCAAGCTGCGCATGCCGCCCTGCAAAGTCTGCATGCGATCGCGCAGTTCGCTGACTGCGGCGAGTTCGGCGCGACTGCGTACAGCGTTGAATTCGCAGCTTTCGAGCAATGCGTATTGGAGCTGATCGATACGCTCCATGACGCGCACTTCGGCAGGCGACGGGCCGGTCGGTTGCGGTGGAGGGCTCGCACACGCAGTGAGCAAGATGAATGTGCAGACGGAAACGGAGAGCGACAGTCGTCGTGGCATCGATATTGGTTCGGAGTTCAAACAGGTATGCGCTTGAAGGCGTGCGTTGTTTGTTTGTATAGGAAGCGGGCCGCAAGTGTACGGTTTCGCGGGCTGGCCGACAATGCAAGATTCGCGCAGATAGGCCGCATTCTGTGTTGTCTACGTGAGGATGCCAGCCGGATTTGTTACCAAACGTATTGGGCGCATCAGCGGCAACACGGGTCAGCGCAAGTTTTCCGCGCCATAAAAAAGCACCTTGCCGCCGACGAAACTTACAGTAACGCGCGCGTCGCCGTTACGCCAGACGCAATTGCGTGCGGTCAGGACATCGTCACAGGTGTCTGGTTTGCCCAGAATTTTCTGGACTTCATCGTAGGTCATGCCGCCCTTGAGCTGATTGTACTGCTCGGTGGTGACCTTGCTGCAGCCGATCAACAGAAAAGCGAAAAGCAGGGCAGGGAAGAGAGCTTTCATGGGTGGCCTACATTCTGTTTGGGCCTCTATATTATCCGGCAAGGTGTGGCACCTTCCTAATTCCAGTGGGTTGACTGTGATATTCCTCGCAATCGACCCGCTCATTGACCGTTCAATGCCGACCGTTTTCGCGTTCGCTCAGCGTCAGTTGGGCCTGTGTGAAGTGGTCATCGAAATCTTGCAGCGCGGACGGCATGAAAATCACGGTGCATTCGATGAAAGGAAACATGCGGCAGGCGCGAAGCGCGTCTTCGGGAGGAGGGTGAATACGACAGGATGGTATGATTGGACGCGCAGATCATCTTGACAGCCTTCGACTGGTCACTATAATGTCGGTCTTTCCCGAGCGGGAATAGCTCAGTTGGTAGAGCGCAACCTTGCCAAGGTTGAAGTCGCGAGTTCGAGTCTCGTTTCCCGCTCCAGAGAATTTTGAGGATGGCTCAAGAATTTCGCCCCGTCGTGACGCGACAGGCGGTGGTTCTGGCGCGATGGCAGAGTGGTTATGCAGCGGCCTGCAAAGCCGTGTACCCCGGTTCGATTCCGAGTCGCGCCTCCAGATAATGCGGGAATAGCTCAGTTGGTAGAGCGCAACCTTGCCAAGGTTGAAGTCGCGAGTTCGAGTCTCGTTTCCCGCTCCAAACGAAAACGGGAAGGCTGCAGAGCCTTCCCGTTTTTCCGTTTACGGAAATCTGGACGCTACGCCCGAGGCGTACCTCTCGTCGGGCGCTATCCGCACAGCATTCCGACAAATCAAGTTACCCCTTTTTAAACCGTCTGCATTTCTCCTCCTGCTAGCATCAAAAACGACCAGACGCGAGTCTGCTGTCCATGGAGAGGAGGAGCTTTCGGCTGTGTCCGTCCCCAATTGTCCCCTGCAAAGTGATCGGCTCTGGCTGCTTTTCGCCGCAGTGCTTGCGGGGCTGGCGCTGCTCGATGACACGCGGGCACATGCCGCTGAAAGTGCTTCCGAACGCGGGGAATATGTTGCCCGGGCAGCCGGATGCATGTCGTGTCACGGCGAGGACCTGGCGGGCGGCTATCAGGTCAAAACGCCGCTGGGCACCATCGTGGCCAGCAACATCAGTCCGTCCTCGGAATACGGCATCGGCGACTACTCGCGCGACGATCTCGCCGATGTCCTGCGTCGCGGCGTGAGCCCCGACCGCCGCTTGTATCCCGCCATGCCCTATGCCTCGTACCGGGGCATGAGCGACGAGGACATCGACCTGTTGTTTGCCTGGCTGCAGGATCAGCCGGCCGTCGACGAGTCGCCGCCGTACGAGACGGAGGCGCCGTTTCCGTTCAACATCCGCACCGGCGTGCTCGCGTGGAACGGGCTGTTCCTCGGGGATCGCGAGCTGCCTGAGGTGGGCGATGATCCGCTGGTGCGCCGCGGCGCCTATCTGGTCAATCACCTGGGCCACTGCGGCGAATGCCACACCCCACGCAACGACTTTTTCGCGATGCAGGACGAGCACTACCTGACGGGCGAAAGAATGGATGGATGGCTTGCCCCCAACCTGACTCCCGACCCCATCGACGGCATCGGAACGTGGAGCGAGCAGGACATCGTCGATTACCTGCGCAGGGGTGACGCGGACAACGTCGTGCAGGCCGCCGGCCCCATGGCGGAATTCGTCTCTCACGGCACCCACCATCTCAAGGAAGAGGATCTGCGCGCCATCGCGGCCTACCTCAAGGCGCTTCCGGCTGCCGAGACCGCACACCAGGACATTGTGTCCGTGCTGCCTGCCGCGGAACGCACTGAAACCCGGCACGACTACGGCCAGATCCGGGACGAGATGAGCGCCGAACTCGCCCGCGCCGATCTCACGACGCCAGAGCGCCTGTACGCGGAGCACTGTGCGGCCTGTCACGGCGTGAGGGGGCAAGGCCAACCCAGCGCCCTGTATCCACCGCTGATCGAGAACGCCGCCTTGCGCAACGCTGACGCGGGCAATCTGCTCAAGGTGCTGTTGCACGGGGTGCCGGCGGGCAAGATTCCTCGCGCACCTGCCATGCCGGGCTTCGCCGGCGAACTGAGCCACGACCAGATCGCCGAGCTCGCCAATTACACCCGCGTCACCTTCGGCGGTCGGCCGGACAGCGCATTGACCGCGATCGACGTTACCCACGTTCTGACGGCAGAAGAGGAAATGCCAACACCTCTGCGCGTGCTGCAGATTCTGGCGTGGGTCGGAGTCCTCGTCGTGCTGGCGCTAGGCGCCGCGCTGTGTGGGTGGCTGGTATGGCGGCGCCACAAGCGGCGGGAGGCCAACACATGAGCCGTACATCCTTCAACCTCAGCCGCCGCCAACTGCTGATGATGATCGGCCGCGCCGCCGGCGCGAGTGCGATGTACCAGGCCATGACCAGCCTGGGCTTTGCCAGTGAATCCGGCTACACCCCGGACATGGCCTTGCGCGGCCCGCGCAAGGGGCGACGCGTCCTCATCCTGGGCGCTGGCGTGGCCGGCATGCTCGCCGCCTACGAGTTGCGCCGTGCGGGTTATGAGGTGAAGATCCTCGAGTATCAGAACCGCTCCGGCGGGCGCTGCCTGACCCTGCGCGGGGGCGACCGCTATCCCGAAATGGGTGGCCATGAAATCACCTGCGACTTCGAAGGGGACGGCTACCTGAACCCCGGCCCCTGGCGCCTGCCGACGCATCACCGCGCCGTGTTCGACTATTGCCGCAAGCTCGGGGTCGCGGTGCAGCCCTTCATCAACAAGAACGCCAAGGCGTATCTGCACTCGGCCAAGGCCTTTGGTGGCAAACCGCAGCGCATCGGCCACGTTGAGAAGGACGTGCGCGGCCACGTCTCCGAGTTGCTCGCCAAGTCGCTGCGCCAGGGCGCCCTGGACGACACGGTGACGGCCGAAGACCGCGAAAAGCTGCTGGAAGGGCTCAAGGAGTGGGGCGTGCTCGACCACCGCTACCGCTTCACCGCCAGCGAAGCGCTCGGCGAGGTTCGCGGGTGGGAACCCCGCCCCGGCGGAGGGCTGATGCCCGAGCCCGAACCGACGCAACCCAACGAGCTGTCGCCGCTGCTGCAGTCGGGCCTGTGGGAACAACTCTTCACTTTCAACGAGTATCGCCATGAACCGGCCATGTTCGAACCCGTCGGTGGCATGGACAGGATCTCCGACGCCTTTGCGCGCGAAGTCTCGGACCTCATCCAGTTGAATGCGCGCGTGACCGCCATCCATCAGAACGATGGCGGGGTCACCGTCACCTATGCGGACGGCGCGCAAGGTGGCAGCGCGCGTCAGGAACACGCCGACTGGTGCATCTGCACGCTGCCCCTGTCGGTGCTCGCGCAGCTCGAAGTCGATTGCTCGGATGCCATGAAAAAGGCCATTGGCGCCGTACCGTACGCCTCCGCCTTCAAGGTGGGGCTGGAGTTCAAGCGCCGCTTCTGGGAACAGGACGACTGGATCATGGGCGGCATCAGCTACACCGATCTGCCGCTGGTGCAGATTTCCTACCCGAGCTACGGCTTCCTGTCCGACGGCCCGGCCGTGCTGCAAGCCGCCTATGACACTTCTACCGCCGGCCGTAATTTCACCTACTCGTGGTCGACCATGACTCCTCAGGAGCGCATCGATGCCGCGTTCGAAATGGGTCGCCGCATACATCCGCAGTATGACGCCGAATTCATGTCCGGCACGTCGTGGGTGTGGCATCGCCAGGACTGGTCGCTGGGCTGCTACGGCCAATGGACCGATGAACTGCGTCACGCGCATTACGAAACGCTGTGCGAGATCGACCAGCGACTGGTGCTGGCGGGCGAACACTGTTCGCACATTCCCGCGTGGCTGGAGGGCTCGCTGCTGTCCGCGCTGGACGCAATCCGGCGGCTCGATGAACGGGAGAATGCCTGAGATGCGCACGCTACTGATTCTGGCCTTCGCCGCATTGCTTCCACTCAACACCGCCGCTCAGGATGAAAGCGGAGTCGGCCCGGAAGAGACCGATCAGGCCACAGATGCTGGCGAGGGTCTGCCCGAACGCTTTTCCGAAGACTCTGAGCAATTCACGCAGACCGACGGCGAAGCCCTCTACCGTACGACTTGCCAAGCTTGTCACATGGAAGATGGCCGGGGCGACAAAGGCGCCGGTGAACACCCGCCCCTGGCCGACAACCCCAAATTGCAGTCCAAACACTTTGTGGCCGGAGTGATCCTGACCGGATACCACGGCATGCCGGGCTTCAGCAGCATGATGTCCGACGAGCAGGTCGCGGCCGTCACCAATTACGTGCGCAGTCATTTCGGCAACATCGATGGCGCGCTCATCTCTGCCGAAGAGGTCGGCACCCTGCGCCCGCCTGAAGTCGAAGACTGAAAAGGGGGTTCTCTTCTCGTCGACGCCCGCGTGGCCACCCTCTTCAGCGTTCTGCCGTCCTTGCTGTTCGTTCTCGCCGGCAGAACATTGGCCGCGTTCAGCCGAACACACCCAATGTGAGACCGGCCACCACCAGGTAACGGCCGAGTTTGGCAATGAGCACGATCAGCACGAAACTCCACAGCGGTTCGCGCAGCACGCCGGCGAGGACCGTGAGCGGGTCGCCGATGATGGGCGCCCAGCTCAGCAACTGTGACCAGCGGCCCCAGCGGTGGTACATGCGCTGGTAACGGTCGAGCTGCGACTCGCGCACGGGAAACCAGCGGCGGTCGCGGAAGTGCTCGACATAACGGCCGAGCACCCAGTTGATGACCGATCCCAGCACGTTA